>JABDHI010000035.1 GCA_013285655.1 Bacteroidota bacterium | reverse complement strand
GCGAATTGGTTGATTATATGTCCTCGGGCCCTATAGTAGCCGCTATTTTAGAAAAAGCAGATGCAGTAGCTGACTTCCGCAAACTTATTGGTGCTACCGACCCGGCTAAGGCCGATGCAGGTACCATTCGTAAGCTTTTTGCTAAGTCAATTTCGGCTAATGCAGTGCATGGTTCTGATAGCGATGAAAACGCAGCCATTGAGGGTAATTTCTTCTTTTCTAACTTAGAAAGGATCTAAAATCCTAACGCAGTACTAATTCAGTTACAACCTGGGCGCCTACCATGGCGTTCAGGTCTTTTATTATTTTGCCCGACAGGTACGACATTTCCTGACGTAAAGGAGCAGAATCGATGGTAACTACCAGTTTACTATTGCTGATGTAAATACCGGTAGTGTGCTTTGAAATAAGCGGCCCCACTGCCTTTTCCCACGATCGTATCAGCTTGTGCTCATCTATCTTATCATCTAAATGATAAAGCTTGAGCATCTCACGTATAGCGTCGCCTAGCTTTTGGTCGTTACTACTTCTCATTGTTGTATTAAATTAGGTTCGGCTACTTCATCCAAAGCCCCTTCGTTAATAGGGAATATGCGGTAGTCTTTTCCTTTTTTTTCTAATAAGTTCTTCATCCGGTTATGGCTGGTATCGGTAATAAATACCTGCTGAAAATCTTCACCTGTTACCATATTTATAAGATAGCTTACGCGGTCCTCATCCAGTTTATCAAATATGTCATCGAGCAAAACAATAGGAGGGAAGCCGAAATGCTTTTTCAAAAAGTGGAACTGTGCAATTTTAAGCGCTATAATAAATGACTTTTGCTGGCCTTGCGAAGCGAACTTCTTTAAAGGATGACCATTATTTAAAAACACCCAATCATCTTTATGTATGCCGGTGGTGGTATACGATACGGCTCTGTCCTTATCAACTGCTTTCTTGAAAATATCAGCATACTCACCTTCAGCTAATTGCGATGAATAGGTAAGTCCTGCAACTTCTCTTGAGCCTGATATCTCTTTATATACTTTCTCAAATATGCCGGTAAAGGCTTCTGTAAATTCTTTCCGTTTTTGGTATATGGCTTTTCCTTTTTCAATTAACTGCTCATCCCATATGGCCATTAGCATATCATCCCACTGGCGTGTTTCGAAAAAACGCTTTAGCATGGCATTACGCTGTAGCAGGGCCTTATTATAATCTATCAGGTTATTGAGGTAGGCAGAATCTATTTGCGATAATATACTATCTACAAACTTCCTTCGCACTTCGCTGCCTTCGTGTATCAGTTCAATATCGGTAGGCGATATCATAACCACCGGCAACAAACCTATATGTTCTGAAAGGCGTCCATAGTCTTTCTTATTTCGTTTAAAGAGTTTGCGGTCGTTCCTTTTTTGTGCGCAGTATATTTCTTCCTGTTCTTCGCCTTTGTAAAACTGGCCCTGTATCACAAACATATCTTCTTCGTGAAATATGTTTTGGTTATCGAATGAATTGAAAAAACTTTTACAAAAAGACAGGTAATGAATAGCATCGAGCAGATTAGTTTTGCCTGCACCATTATGCCCCACAAAACAGTTAACGTTTGCCGAAAACTGCAGGTTTACCTGGCGGTAATTCTTAAAATTAAGGATGGCTAAATTATCTAAATACATTCGGGCTTATATCTTTTCAAAGTTATGCTTTATTTCTAAAAACTTGTTTATTGGAACGCAGATGACGCTGATTTTTTACCGCAAAGGCGCTAAGACGCAAACTATGCCCCCCCCCGCTGTAGGGGATTAGGGGGAGGGTTTTTTCCCGTCATTGCTAATCCGCGGGTTGGCGGATGTGGCAATCTCAGTATTTGTTTTATGACTCCAAAATGCGACACTTTTGCACACAGATCAAAAAAATGTGTCGCATTTTATTATTTTGCCTTTCTATTATTCACTTTTCACTTTTAGTTTTTTCGTTCAAAAAGTGGGTACCCACTTTTATAAAAGTGCGACCGTTTAACTTATTGATTATCATGTTAATTTATAAAGTGTTACCCAAGAATTCTGCTACCCACCCCTTCATAACTTTTCAATTTAATTCTTCACTTTTAACTGGCATGAGGGTTTACACTTTTAACCCCTTGTAAGCACTCAAGCAACTGGTTATCAATAATAATATTTGAAAATATTTTTTCGTTTTGTAAACCCCTCCAATTATCATTCTGTAAAGCCTCTGCTTTTAATTTATCTCTCATCGTTTATAGCTTATAGTTACCCGCCTTCGTTAAAACTTCGGAGGGCAAAGCAAATTTACCCATTTCCCTTCCTCTACCCAATAGAAATAAAAACTACTTATCGACAGGTAAAATATCTGACAGATATCAATTTAGAGATTAATCTTTATTGATATGAGGTCTGCATTATTTTCAATTATTTTGTATTATTGTATAAATTAATTCCTCGACTACAGGCTTGGTTTTAATTTGGATAGGGAATTTATTTTACAAGCCTGATATTGAATACAGAGAGGATACATAACAAACTCCTTTTTATATCTTTTGTGTTGCTCGGTATATTGATAGCAACCAATGGATATTCCTTTGCCCAAATGCCTTTGGGTAAACTTTCCGTTTATAATTCACCAGACAGTACAGATACCTATATCATTCATTATGAAAAGAGCATGGTTGGTCCAGAGCTCACGCCTAATGGATATATAGAAAATCAGGGTATTACCGCTTCAAGAGAGTTACTACCAACTATTAATGATATGGGACCTAATACGGGTAGGTCCGTTCAAAATAAGGTTAATGAACAAGGCAAAACGGCTTTACAGCAAGATAAAATGCCGACCAGTGACCAGATAAGCAAGGGAACGTATTATGAAGACATCGCCAAAGCAAAGAGAAGTGCTCAAGATGAAATTTATTCTGTTATAAATGAGTCAAATCACTATAGCTATGCTCCTGTTGCCCCTAAGCGGATAAACACGCCCTCTAAATTCCTCCGTTTGGCGGACACAAACGAAACGGTAAAAAAAGCGTCCTTGCTATACGGGGCTGCATTCGATGAAATATACAGGATGCTAAACGGACAGGATTCTTTGAACTTAAAAAGGGCCGTCTTTGTGGTTGAGAATGCGTATTATGGGCAATACACTTGATTACAACAGGTACTTAAGCCAGATAGATAACTTGGTTGACCGTTGCAAGTTGTTCCTGAAAAAACATAAGTACAGTATCACTGATAAGCTTGCATGTAATTATGCCATTCAATCGCTGTATTCCGATACTGTAGCAATGGGTAAAAGCATGACTTATCCTTTTGAATATGATTTCGTTGATTTCTTAGGGGATAATGATTACTCCAAGCAGTTTGTTACCAAGTTACTTAATACAGGTACAGGCCAATGCCATTCTATGCCTTTACTATATCTAATCCTCGCCCATGAACTGAATACCGATGCCTATCTGGTCCTTGCACCCGCTCATTCTTACATTAAATACCCAATTGGAAATACCTTATGTGGATTTGAATGCACGTGTGGCCAACAAACCAATGACAAGTTTATGACGGGCTCAGGGTATATTTCTTCTATGGCAATACTGAACAAAATATACCTCACTCCACAAACCCCCTTGGAGACTATAGCCCAATGCCTTGTTGACCTGTCCAACCAATATGCTTTAACTTACGGATACAATGATTTTGTATTTGTATGCTGCAAAACAGTTCTGCATTTCAATCCGCAATGTATTAGTGCCTTACAAAATATAGCTAATGCAGGTACAGCATTTTGCGCCAATGAAGCTGCCAAATACAATAATCCGCCATTATCGGAATATGGAAAGCACCCTGATTTGAAAGAAAGATTTGATGATATGGTAAACTTACAATTGCAGATTGACAATACGGGATATGTACGAATACCAAAAGAGCAATACTCGAAATGGCTGGAAAGTGCCAACTCCGAAGAGCAAAAGAAAGTACAAGCGCAATTAAAAAATAAGTTACATTCATACTTAGAAAACAAATCCCAATGAAATACATCTATTCATCCTTTGTTTTTGTTCTCCTGTTAGCATCATGCAGCAGAACGGAGTTATTGACTAAAACTCATGATAAAAGCCCTAATCAGGTAACCTATCAGCAAAAAGCTGTAATCCCCACTCCTGAATTAACTGCACCCAGTAGCCGTAATGAAGCATTGGGATTTGAGCCAAGAGATTATTATTTGGATGCCTATAATAAGTTACAGGCCATGCTTAATGGACAAGGTGCAGCGAGTTTTAAAGAAGCTGTTTTTATCACGGAAAACGCTTGGTACGATAACAAGTTATCTTACGACAAGTACAATGCTTATATAAAGGCATTAGCCGAAGTATGTAAGGCTTGGAAAAGGGCTAACCCACTTAACTCTTATAAAGAAAGCGATAGCTTACAAATAGCCCTTAGCGGTGCAGTATATAAAGCTATGACGGACACACTAAAAGATGAAAAAGGTAAAGTAATAAGCGTACCATACAGCTATAATTTTAATGATGCTTTTGCGGATAAGTATTGGGCGGACAGGTTTGTAACGAACCTAATGGCTACACATACTGGTAACTGCCATTCATTACCATTTTTATATAAAATAGTTGCTGAGGAGTTACATATACCTGCTTACCTGTCATTCATGCCAGAGCATATTTATATAAAGCAATACTCTAAACAATACAATTGGTATAATACTGAGCTTACCAGTAAAACATTCCCAGTTGATGCGTGGTTAATGGCCTCTGGTTACGTAAGTACTGAATCTATTGTGAGCGGTACCTATATGGATACGCTGGGCCTGAAACAGTCTATTGTTGTTTGTTTAAATGATTTGGCAAAGGGTTACCAAAGAGAATTTGCTACCAAGGGCGCAGCACTGAGTAATGAGGATATGCAGTTTGTGGTTAATTGCTGCAATTTGGGCTTACAGTATTATCCTAACTATGCTGAACTGCTTTTATTGAAAGCAGAGACTTTAAAGAAGCTTTACCTTGCAGATAAGGGACATTATGATGAAATGGAGGAAAGCTATGCACAGCTTACCGCAATAGATTACAGGGAGATACCTGATGGCATGTATTACCGTTGGATGGGGTCACTTGTAAAAGGCGATACTATTTGGAATAGAAAAGCCGATTCACTTATTAAGCCGTTTAATCCGTTCGCATCCATAGGGCAAAAACCTAAAGGCTATCTTACCCTTAGTAATGGTTATTACGATGAGAACTTTGTAAACGATACGTTAAGGCGTATTGGCTCGGTGGTATTTAATACGGTTACTAATAAGATTGAACATTTTATAGAGAATAATGAAACAGTATATGGTACCGATTTAGAAAGACCAAGTGAGAATAGTAGGTTTTTAAGCGTTGATCCTATTGCTTCAAAATATCCTATGTTAACTCCTTACCAATATGCAAGTGATAGACCTATTGATGGAAAAGATTTAGACGGCAAGGAATGGGAGGCTACTGTTGCTGTTTGGGCAGCAATAGCATGGAATAATTTCACAACAGATTTTAAAAGCGATATAGCAAATACTGTTGAGGGAAGTACTGGGACTGCTGACTATAATAAACCAGAGGTTCCAACTGCAGTCCAAACAAATTTAAATGCGCAACAAGCTACTGTAGGCGAAGCTGGAGTAGTGACAAAAACTAGCGAAGTACTTGCGGTCACGGCCTCACAAGCTCCACTAATTATAGACCCTGGGGCTGCTTTAATGGAAGATGCAGCGTTTGATGGTGCAGATGCTGCAATAGGAGTTTTCGAAAAAACCAGAAATTCGGAAATGGGCTTCTTTGATGAAGGTTCGACTACATCAAGCTATGAGCCTGGGGATTATAGTAATATACCAGACCCCAAAAACACAGGCCCAGGTAAAAATTTTACACCAGCTCAAAGAAAAGCAATTATTGAAGAAAACAAGGCCCGAAATGGAGGACAGTTAAAAAGTGATTTGTCCGGCGAAAATGCTGATGCTGCAGTACAATCGAAAAAAGGTGTGAAAGCCAATATGAATCAAGCCGAGGTTGATCATAAAATCCCTAAGTCTAAGGGCGGAACAAATAAAAATTCAAATGCTCAAGTTTTAACTAAGAAGGAAAACATAAAAAAAGGCAATAAAACCGATACTCAAAAATAGATTTGAGCAAAGTATAAATATCAAGATGAAAGAGGAATTTCTTAATCAATTTGTTTTTTCTACTCGATTTGTCTTAAACGGGAAGTCGCCAATTTTGGTTGTTTTCCATGACACAGATGGGACATGGCAATTTTTTGGACCAGAAAAAAACGTCGAGACTGAAGATGGTAGGATTCTTTTCATGAAGGAGACTATAGAACTTGATCCTACTATTATAGATGCTTTAGGTATCTCAGAGGGATATGAGGCCAGAAGACAAAAGAAAGGAAGCCCATGGGTAATCTTAAAAACAGTGGTGTAGATTTCAATATAGTAAAAAAGGAATTTGGAGTGCGACAGGAAAGAGTGGCAGAGTAATAACCCTCACGGTTAGACACCTGACGAAAGAATTAAAAACCCATATACCCCACCCCAAAGTGATAAATGAAATAAAGGTTAGATTCAGGAAATATGTAACTATTAGATGGAGTGATGTCTTGTTACTTCCAAGGGAGTATGCTATAGCGTTTATCAAAGAATGTCAGAAAGAATCTATAATAATACTGGGGATAGATGGTTTTTATTTAACTCCAACAACAGTTCAGCCGAGTATGGATAACAGTATAAATTTTTCAGATCCTGAGAGTGAAGAATATAAAACAAAGGACCGATATCAATCATCAATCAACTTTTTAGAGGAAAGAGACCCTAAAATGTATTTTGAGATTGTATGTAAAACCAATAATCCAAACAGAACAGGGTAGTAATTTGGGAGTTATATACATGGCCCTCCTTTTTTACTACTTAATACTATAGAAATGAGCAAGTTTTTTGAAACAGTAATGGAAATAATTAATTGGCTTCTTATTTTCATATCACCTTTTTTAGTGTTTTCTATTATTGCAGTTATTATTTACTTCAATAATCCTGAAAGCAATTGGCTACCCTTAGGTTTATTTGCAATTGGCATTGTTCTGGGCATAATTTTAGCGGAGCGAATACGAAGAAAATATGGAACTACTACCTATATGGGTAGGTTACGTGGAAATGCTGAGTTTATAGATGAGCAAAAGGAAGATGATGAGGCAAAAAAATAACAGTCATAGCGATAACATATTAAAAAAAATCGCATTTACTACCCGTTTTGTTAGCCACAATAAATCCCCTATCGTTATGTTGTACATGATGAAGATGGGGATTGGCAATTCTTTGGTTCAGAACAAAATGTTGTTGAAGAAGATGCTGCCGTGGTTAGTATACATACATTACTCAGATTGGATAGTACACTCGAAGATGTTTTGGATATGCCAAGAGGTAGTAGAGCAAAGAGATTGGCTGTTGGAGGAAAATGGATTAAACAAAGAGAATGATACATCGTATTTGCAATACAATACCTATGGTTGGAACTATTAAGCCTATGATGCGGAGAAAAGAGTAAAATACTGAACTATGACACTTCATAATGAAATTATTAAACACTATGAGGATATCTGGGAATCCAAAGCCAGTATAATTATACCAACTAAAGGGAGAATCAATGAACTTCCTAAGAATTTTTGTGTGTTGGAGTTTGCTCCTACTGAGACTAGAAATATGTGGACATATGGAACCTGTTGCATGTCTGGAATTGAAGACCTTAATCCAATTGAAATACACCTTTTTTCATTGAGAAAGGACTCCGACCTAGTTGAAATACTTACAGCAGTGACACATTATCACAAGAATGAAAGCACATTGGGATTGAATCATATCGTAAATTTCGGTAAGCCATGGCAAGAAAATTCTAAATGTAGTCATGGCTTTATTTCTTTGCCTTATTTAGATGGGCCTTTATTGGAAAATATGCAATCACCAGATTTTGATAATAAGGTGGTAAAATTTTATTGGTTAATTCCTGTAACTATTTCTGAAGTTGACTTTGTAAAAACGCATGGAGTTGAAGCATTAGAAGAGAAATTTGAATTGGCGTCTTTTGATTATTTAGACACTCACAGAGATAGTGTTGTCTAAAAAGAGAGTGGGAGAATAGTTACTAACGATAAGATAATTAGCCTGTTTTTCAGCAAGCAGCTTATCTTGAAATTCTTCTTTTGCCTAAAATTTCCACTTCAGTAACGGTTGCTCTTTTAAAAAACAAAGCCATTATCATATTCGAGTGCTAAAAAATTAAAGCGACACTACTTAAGCGGCAGGTTGAATAACAACCACGTCGCTCAGGTCGAAAACTTGTTCTTCCTGGGTATCATTTTCTACTATGGTAAGCATAACTGTTAAGGGGTTATACTTAACAACCTCTTGCTGGCTGATAATGCCTGTGCATACCTGCCCATTGAACGTTTGTAACAGAATGCTTTTGCCTTGCAGGTAAAGAGATTCAATGTAATCTGCCGCTGCTTCAACTACTCTACTAGAATTTGTCTTTATCATATATAGAGGTTTAATAGGTTTGTGTGTTAAAGTTAGCGACGAGGTTCGGGAAACCGACATGGGCACTTTTAAGGTAATTAACAGAGTTATGCACAAACCAAAGCCTAATTGGCTGATTTTCACGACTAAAAAATAGCACTATAAATAACTGATAATCAGGGCATGACATAGGTCATACGGGGAGGGGTAAAATCTGTTGAAAACCTATGGGTTGTATACTACTGTTAAATACTATTTTGTTATACATTTGCGCCCTTAACCAAAAAAAACCATGCGAAAAGGTGCAGTGGTATTTGCAGGCATTTCAGGGTGTCTGGCGGTAATTTTGGGCGCTTTTGGAGCCCATTATTTAACAGAAAGGATGAAGCTTAGTCCCGAGGACATGCATCCTTATGAAACCGCTATGCACTACCAACTTGCTCATACACTGGCTATTTTGGGTGTTTTTTCGGTAAAGGATAAGTTTCCGGCATATAATAGAACAATAGGTATTTTCTTTATGTTAGGTATTATACTTTTTTCAGGTTCGCTGTATTTAATGACTATGGGTAAGGCTTTCGGGTTTGATATAAAATCGATAGCCGGCCCGGTTACTCCCCTTGGCGGAATGTGCTTTATACTGGGATGGGCTTTATTGGCTGCATCTGCTTTAAAACAAAAACAGGTACAGTAGTTTAAGTATGAAGAAATACGAAGCATATAAAACCCACATGGCGCGTATAGCCGATTTAGAATATACGCTGGCTGTAATGGGTTGGGACCAGGAAACCTATATGCCCGAAAAAGGTGCCGATTTCAGGGCACAACAAACTTCTACTTTATCAGGTATTGCTCATGGCATGTCCATCGATAAAGAATTGGGCGACATTTTAAAGAAGCTTCATAAGAAGAAAGGCCTGGATAAGAAGCAGCAACGTAATATTGACGAGAGCTATAAAGATTACAAGCAAAGCAAAAAATATACCACCGAATTTGTTGAGCTGTTAAGCAAAACAACTTCAGAATGTTTTCAGGCATGGCAAAAGGCAAAAACTACCAACAACTTTAAGCTTTACGTTCCGCACCTTACAAAAATGGTTGACTTAAAGCGTAAAGAGGCCGATCTGTTAGGTTATAAAAAACATCCTTACGATGCCTTATTAGACCAACACGAACCGGGAGCAACTGTTGCTTTTTTAGATGTGTTGTTTAAAGATGTACGAGAACAATTGGTAGTGTTTGTAAAGAAGATTGCTGCTGCCAAGCAAAACAGCGACGCTTTTGCACACAAACATTACGATAAGGATAAACAATGGAAGTTCGGTATCGACTTGCTCAAGCAAATGAACTTCGATTTTGAAGCGGGCCGTCAGGATATTTCCATGCACCCCTTCACTACCAGTTTCAGTTCACAAGACGTTCGTGTTACAACTAAGATAATAGAGAACAACCTTAAGTCGATGATATGGTCGTGCATACATGAAGGCGGACATGCACTTTATGAGCAGGGCTTACCTAAAGAGCAATATGGCTTACCTTGTGGCGAAGCTATATCATTGGGCATTCACGAATCGCAATCGAGGATGTGGGAAAATAATGTGGGCCGTGGCTTACCGTATTGGAAAGCGAACTACAAACGCCTGCAAGCGTATTTCCCTGAACATTTAAAGAATGTATCGTTAGATCAGTTCTATAAAGGTATAAACCTGGTTAAGCCATCACCGGTAAGGATAGAGGCAGACGAGGTTACTTACCATTTCCATATTTTGGTTCGTTATGAAATAGAAAAGGCATTAATGGATGGTTCACTTAAAGTGGCTGACCTTGCTGAATACTGGAACGCACAATATAAGAAGTACCTGGGCATTACCATAAAATCAGATGCGGAAGGCGTGTTGCAGGATGTTCATTGGTCTCACGGTAGCATAGGTTATTTTCCAACTTACTCGTTAGGTAGTTTTTATGCAGCGCAATTTTACCACCAGGCTAATAAGGATGTGAAAGGTTTACAGCAACATATAGAAAAAAGCAATATGCTTCCGTTATTAAAGTGGCTTAGAGAGAAGATACACAAGCACGGAAAGTTTTACACAGCCGAGGAATTATGCATACATGTTACAGGAGAGAAGCTTAACTTTAAGTACTTTATGAATTACGCAACGGATAAATACTCTGCCATATATAATCTTAAAAAATAGTTAACCCAAATAATAACGTAAAACACAATAGAATGAAGAACATTGGGATGAAATCGGAAACCGCAACTTTAGCTAACCTGGGCTTCGACGGTCTTGATACCATTTATTGGAACTTGAACCCTGCACAACTTATTGAAAAGACTATAGCACTTGGTCAAGGTACATTTAACGATACCGGCGCATTAATGATTGATACCGGTGAGTTTACCGGCCGTTCGCCGAAAGATAAGTTTACCGTGAAGGACGCTCTTACTGAAAATACCGTTTGGTGGGGTGATGTTAACTTCCCGTTTGAACCTGCGCAGTTTTCTGCTTTGCGTAAAAAGATGGTTGATAGCGCAAAAGGCAAAACTGTATACGTGCACGATGCTTATGTATGTGCCGATAAAAATTTCCGTGTAAGTGTGCGTGTGGTAACCGAAACACCATGGGCTAACTTATTTGCAACTAACTTGTTCCTTCGCCCTAACGAAGAAGAGATAAAGAACTTTAAACCTGAGTGGCATATTATTTGCTTGCCAAGCTTTAAGGCCGACCCTAAGGTAGATGGTACCAGGCAGCACAACTTTACCATGCTTAACTTTACCGATAAGCAGGTAATTATTGGTGGTTCAGCTTACACCGGCGAAATAAAGAAATCGATGTTCACCATGTTGAACTACACATTGCCAATGCAAGGTGTATTATCGATGCACTGCTCTGCTAACATTGGTAAAAATAACGATACAGCAATTTTCTTCGGATTATCGGGTACAGGTAAAACAACATTGTCTGCCGATCCTCAACGTGGCCTTATTGGTGATGATGAACACGGTTGGTCAGATACTACGATATTTAACTTTGAAGGTGGTTGCTATGCAAAATGCGTAAACCTGAGCAAAGAAAAAGAACCGCAAATTTTCGACGCAGTTCGTTTTGGTTCGTTGCTCGAGAACACCCGTTGCCATGCTGAGACCAACAAGGTAGACTACGATAACATTTCAGTTACTGAAAACACACGCGCTGCTTATCCAATTCATTTTATTGATAATGCAGTTGAGCCTTCAGTAGCGGGCCTTCCTCAAAATATTTTCTTCTTAACTTGTGATGCGTACGGTGTATTGCCTCCAATATCTAAGTTGACTGTTAGCCAGGCTATGTATCACTTCATTTCGGGCTATACCGCTAAGGTAGCAGGTACCGAAGTAGGTGTTACTGAACCACAACTTACTTTCTCGGCTTGTTTTGGTAAAGCGTTTTTACCATTGCACCCAATACAATATGCTGACTTGCTTGGTAAGAAATTAGAAAAGCATAAGGTTAATGTATGGTTGGTTAACACAGGCTGGTCTGGCGGGCCTTATGGTGTGGGTAATCGTATGAAATTATCATACACCCGTGCTATGATCACCGCAGCTTTAAATGGTTCATTAGAAAAGGTGAAGTTTGATATGCTGCCAATATTTGATCTGCAAATTCCTACAACCTGCCCTGATGTTCCTGCGGAAATTCTTAACCCAAGGAATACCTGGAAGGACAAGGAAGCTTACGATGCAAAAGCAAACGACCTTGCTAAGTCTTTCGTAAAGAATTTCGAACAGTATTCTTCACGTGCAAGCAAAGAAATTTTGGCTGCAGCTCCTAAGGTTGCTACCAGAGTGACTGCATAAGCGGCCCCACCCAAACCCTATTCATTAGGGAGGGCTTTATAATTATACTTAAAAAGGCTAACTGAAAAGTTGGCCTTTTTTATTTGCCCTGAATAACGTAGAGATTTCTATTGAACCCTCCCTTCGGAGGGTGGGGTGGGCTGTTATTATTACTTCAATATCTGCATCCTGTTTGCATCAAGTCGCAAAAAGATGAAGAGCAGTAAGGTAAAGGACCATAGCGAAGAACCGCCGTAGCTCATGAACGGTAGCGGTATACCAATAACCGGTATAAGCCCTTGGGTCATGCCGACATTAACTGCAATGTGTATAAAGAATATTGAAGCAACACCATACCCATATATTCTGCTGAACGGCGATCGCTGTCGTTCGGCGAGGAAAACTATTCGCACCAATAGAACTAAATAGAGTAGTATAATAAATGCTGCACCTATAAAACCCCATTCTTCGCACAGTGTACAAAAAATAAAATCGGTGGCATGTGCAGGTACATAGTTTAACTTAGTTTGTGTTCCCTGCAAATAACCTTTGCCAAACGCGCCTCCAGAGCCTATAGCTATCTCCGCCTGGTTAAGGTTATACCCTTCTTTATTCTTGTTTACGTTACTGCCTAAGAACACATCAATACGTTTACGTTGGTGAGGTTCTAAATGTTTGTATGCAAAGTCCGTTCCCCATACTATTAGCAAGCCAAATGCCAATGCTCCGCCAACCAGTGTCAGGTCCCTTCGCTTTCGGCGGGTAAATAAAAAGTAGGCTATTAATGCAATACCCAGCAACACACAGGAGAGAACTAATTTGCTACCAACAAGTGCCAGTATAAATAGCACAATGGTGAGGAAGCCTACCAAAAGAATATTACCCGAAAGCCCTTCGCGGTACATTACGAATATGAAAGAGACATAGGTAATAGCTACTCCCGTTTCGTTTTCGAGCAGGATGAACAGGATAGGTATAACAATCAGTGCGATGGCCCTGAGACGTACGGTTCCCTTACTCATTTTTATATTCTCATTACTCAAATATTTGGCAAGGCCCAGGTTTATGGCAAAGGCACCAAGTTCGGCAGGTTGTATGCCTACTGAACCAAACCTGAACCAAGAATGGCTACCCGCAATATCTTTACCGACAAACCGTACGGCCAAAAGCGAAAAGACGACGGCGCCGTATAACGCGTAAGCAAAAACCGAGAAGAAACTGGCTTCGGTAAGCATGATTAAGAAAGCCATAACAAATGCAGTAGTGAGCCAGATGAATTGTTTGCCATACTGTTGTGAGAAATCGAGTAGGGCAGGGTGAGCAGGGTTATATACAGCAGAGTATATATTGAACCAGCCTACCATTACCAAAAAGAAATATACCCCGATGGTAAACCAATCTACATAAGGGACTATGCTACTTCTGCGGTCGTTCATTTTTTGTGTGCAGTATGTTGTGTGTAGTGTTTCGGCTGTAATTTCTCTTCCTCTAAATAATGTATGGTGTTGCCATCCAGTATCCTTGTTTCAATATCAGTCCGCTTAATGGTATCGTTCAAATATTTCTCGATCATTAAACTGGCTATAGGTGCCGCCCATTCCGCTCCCCATCCGCCACGTTCAATAACTACGCAAACTGCAATCTTAGGGTGATCCATCGGCGCAAACGCTATAAATAAAGAGTTATCGCGTCCATTAGGATTTTGTGCCGTACCTGTTTTGCCGCACATGGTTACTCCGGGTATTTTACTTGCTGCCGCCGTACCATCCGATACTACATCCGACATACCTTGCACTACAATGTCAAAGTACTTTGCATCTACCGGCGCATAGTGGCGGGTAGTGTATTTCTTTTGAACTTCATTCTTATCTCCAATAGATTTAATAACATGGGGCATAAAGTAATAACCACGATTGGCAATAATTGACGCTTCATTGGCAAGTTGTAAGGGTGTTACTTCCAATTCTCCCTGGCCAATACCCAATGAAATAATAGTGAATGGCCTCCAGTGGCTTCTTCCAAAAACACGGTCGTAATGTTCAACAGTTGGAACATTGCCTCGTAACGCGCTTGGAAGGTCAATGTCTAAGCGTGTTCCAAGGCCAAAGCCATTTACATATCTTCTCCACGACGTAAGTGCATCATCCATGGTTGCATATTTGCGGTTGCCCATAATGCTCATGAACACATAGGAAAAATAGGTGTTGCAAGACTTTGCAATAGCCGGCTCTAAATCCAGAGATCCGTGCTTGGCATCGCACTTGGGCTTACCTCCCGGATAGCTACCTCCACAGTAATACACAGTATGTTCATTCAGCACGCCTTCTTGCTGGCCAATAAGTGCCTCAATAGGTTTGAATGTTGAGCCGGGAGGATATTGCGCCATTAATGCCCTGTTGAATAGCGGGATATCCAGGGTATCTAAAACAAGGCTTGAATAATTTCGTGCACGTATATTTCCTACCAATAAGTTCGGGTCATACTCCGGGCTCGATACTAATGCTAATACTTCACCTGTTGCAGGTTCAATTGCTACAATACTACCGGCTTTATTTTGCATCAATTTTTCCCCATAGGCTTGTAGTGTAGCATCAAGCGTACTGGTCAGGTTTTCGCCAGGGTTGGGCAACGTATCATATTTACCATTTTTGTAATCGCCTACCTCACGGTTCATCGCATCAACCACGGTAATTTTTACGCCTTTCTTTCCGCCCAATGCTTCTTCGTACGATTCTTCAATACCACTCATACCAATATAATCGCCTTCACGGTATTTAGGATTCCGCTCACATAATTCTTTACTTACCTCACCTAGGTATCCTAATAAGTGTGGTGCAATTTTCATTGGATACCTTCTAACCGTACGCACTTCAGAATAGAAGCCGTGATATTTATACATCTTCTCTTCAAAGGCTGCATAAATTTCCGGCGTTACTTCTTTCATAAATACCGAAGCATGCGATGCTGTATTCAACTGAACTGCTTTCCGTATTCCATTATTAAAATCAGCCTTGGTAATTCCCAGGTCGCTGCAAAACGAATTGGTATCAAAGTCCTTAACCTGGTTAGGTATTACCATTAAGTCATAGGCAGCTTCGTTGGTAACCAACAATTTTCCGTTCCTGTCCTTTATGCAACCGCGTGGCGGGTATTGGGTAATATGTCTGAAGGTTTCGTTACTGGCATCAAGTTTATACTGGTCGTCTATCACCTGCATGTAAAAAAGTCGGAAGACAAAAGCAATACACGCAATGGAAAATATTCCGGCTATAATATATTTACGTAAGGCAAATACATTGTTCATATTCTTCTCCTTTGCATAATTAGCTGGCTAAGTACAATAAGGCCAACAGTAGTAATACCACTAACTATAATAATGGCGAGCGTGGTAAAAAACGAAGAGAAAGAAAAAGCTTCGAGGAAAAATAAAACAAAATGATGAAGGAACACCATTGTACTTACATAACTAATTACCCATGGCAGCCCCATAGACTGTATGGTTGGCTTTGCTGATGAATCGTATTCACCTTTAGGTGCATAAAAGCGCAATACCCTTGGCCTGCAATACGCCATAAATACACAAGCCGCAGCATTTACCCCCATGGTATTATAAAACATATCGATAGTTAAACCGGTAAAAAAGGCAATGAACAGAACCAATGCTTTATCAGTACGTATAGGTAACATAAGCAGGAAAATAACATACAGGAATGGGTTAATGAACCTGCTTAGGTCGATATGCTTAAGTATAAGCACCTGTATAAACAAGAACACAAAAAAGCGCGCTATATTTTTGCCCAACTCGTTTATCATTTGCCGCTTGTAGCTTTAATTGCGTTGTCCTCCAACTCTGTTCTTTCCTGCCTCATTAAATCGCTTACCACATATACGTATCTAAGCTTCTTAAAGTTTGTAGAAAGACGCACTTTTATCGTGTAAAAATATTGTGTTGGTATCGGCTCAACTTTCTCCACCACTCCTATTGATATGCCTTTAGGGTAAATGGTTGAATATCCGCTTGATATAATACTGTCGCCAACCAATACCGTTTCACTCATCGGTATTTGCGATAAAGTTGCAAAGCGGTAATCATCACCCTTCCAGGTTATTGTGCCAAATGTTCCGCCCTTTTTAAGCATGGCACTTAGCTGGTAGTTTTTGTGCAGTATCGACATTACTACCGAGTAATGATCTGATACACTGATAACAACACCCACAACGCCCGATGGAGAAATAACGCCCATGCCTTCACCAATGCCTTGCTTCTTACCAATATCGAGTGTTAGGTAATTGCTGGCCTGGTTGGTAGAATTGTCGATTACTGCAGCAGCAATAAAATTAAACTGCTCGCCATACGGGTTAGCGTGAGGCACTTTAGGACGCTTAACCGTATCGTTAATTGAGGCCAGGTCATTATGCAGCTGCATATTCTCTTCGGCTAGTCTTTCGTTAACAGTTTTTAAATTAAAGTAAGATGTAATGTCGCTGTATGTTTTGTAAACGGAACCCGCTACTGAATTAGCCGAGTTTACAAATCGCGCTTGCTGATAGTAATTCTCTCTTCCGTCTTTACCAGGCGCGCGGCCCAGAAAAATAAAATACAAACAGAAAAATTCCAACGCCACAAATAGAACTGCAAAATAATGTCTTCGGAAAAATGCAATTATGCCATACATCGGCAGGCCGGATTTGAATGTCGAATATCGAATGCTGAATGTTGAATTTCGAAGTAGGAAAGCTCAAGATTCTGTCTTTTGCTATTTACTTCAATATTCGATATTCCTTGTTCGATATTCATTATTTTAATTTACGATTTAAGAAGGAACGGGAAACGGTGAATGTTCTTTAATGCAATACCCGCGCCTCTTGCTACAGCTCTCAACGGATCTTCTGCAATATGCACTGGCAGCTTGGTACGCATTGAAATACGTTTGTCAAGTCCGCGAAGCATAGAGCCGCCACCGGCTAAGTAAATACCGGTACGGTAAATATCTGCTGAAAGTTCAGGCGGTGTTTTTTCTAAAGCTTGCAAAATAGCTTCTTCAATTTTCGAAATTGATTTATCTACTGCGTGTGCAATTTCAGAATACGATACTTGTATTTCTTTAGGTATACCGGTCATTAAGTCGCGGCCATGCACAGCGTAATCAGGTGGTGGGTTATCTATTTCAGTCATAGCTGCACCCACCTCAATCTTTACACGTTCTGCTGTACGTTCACCAATCAGCATATTGTGCTGACGACGCATATACTCTTCAATGTCGCTGGTAAACTCATCGCCTGCAACACGTATTGAATTATCGCAAACAATACCGCCCAGTGCTATTACTGCAATATCGGTTGTTCCACCACCAATATCCACAATAAGGTTACCCATTGGTTCTTCAACGTCGATACCAATACCAATTGCTGCAGCCATTGGTTCATGCAATAAATAAACTTCTTTACCACCGGCATGCTCTGCAGAATCTCTTACGGCACGTTGTTCAACCGGGGTAATACCTGATGGAATACAAATAACCATTCGCAATGCAGGTGTGAACCATTTTTTCCCTGAGTATAACATACGCACCATTTCGCGTATCATACTTTCGGCAGCATTGAAATCGGCTATAACACCATCTTTAAGCGGACGGATGGTCTTTATATTCTCGTGCGTTTTGCCATGCATTTGTTGTGCTATGCGGCCCACTGCTATTACTTTGCCCGACATCCTGTCGACAGCAACAATAGATGGTTCATCTACCACAACCTTGTCGTTGTGAATAATAATGGTGTTGGCAGTTCCAAGATCTATCGCTATGTCTTGTTGTAAAAAACTGAATAAGGATGCCATATAATTAGTTAAGAGTTTATAAAGTTAAAAGTTCTTAAAGTCGAACAGTATAGTGTGATTGTATGTTTTTTATTAATTAAAATCATTGCTTCACTTTTTACTTTATAAGCTTTATGAACTTTATACTGATTGATGTTAATGTTTAAAATGTCTTGTTCCGGTTATTACCATGGATATACCGTTGTTGTCGCAATACTCAATTGAAAGCTTATCGTTTATAGATCCGCCCGGTTGTATCACCGCATGTATACCTGCTTTACCAGCAATCTCAACACAGTCAGGGAAAGGGAAGAATGCATCTGATGCCATTACTCCACCTTTTAGATCGAAACCAAAGTTCTGCGCTTTTTCAATAGATTGTTTTAAAGCATCAACACGTGATGTTTGCCCGGTACCTGCTGCAAGTAATTGTTTGTTGCGGGCCAATACAATGGTATTTGATTTAATATGCTTTACAATTTTATTCGCAAACTCCAGATCACTCTTTTCCTGTTCGGTTGGAGCTGCCTTAGTTACTTGCTTCATATCTGCAATCAGGTCGGTCTTCCAATCCCTTTCTTGTTCAACCACGCCATTCAGCAACGAACGGAAATTCTTTTCAGGGAATGTAAATGGATGTTGTATTAGTAATATGCGGTTCTTCTTTTGCTTTAATACCTCTAATGCAGCATCGCTGTATGATGGAGCAATCAATACTTCAAAAAATAATTTGTCGATTTCTTTCGCAGTTTCTGTGTCTACTTCTTTGTTGGTAATAATAATTCCACCAAACGCTGATACGGGATCAGCTGCTAATGCGTCCTTCCATGCTTGCAATGGAGAAGGGCGTGATGCAAGTCCACATGCATTGTTATGCTTTATAACTGCATAAGTAGGTTCGGTAAACTCACTCATCAGATTAATGGCAGCATCAATGTCAAGCAGGTTGTTGTATGAAAGTTCTTTGCCGTGTAATTGAGTAAATACTTTTTCAAGGTCACCAAAGAAAGTTGCTTTCTGATGTGGGTTCTCTCCGTAACGTAATTGTTTTGCACCGCTTACTTTCTTTTCGAAGCTTTTTGTGTTGCCTGAAAAGTAGTTGTGTATTTGTGTGTCGTAGTGTGAACTTACACCAAATGCTTTGCCTGCAAGTTCTTTACGTTGTTGCAAAGTTGTTTTACCTTTTTGTTTGCTAAGTATATCAAGTAATACAGCGTATTCTTGTTTTGATGGAACAACCACAACGTGGTTAAAATTTTTAGCCGCAGCACGAATGAGCGAAATGCCACCAATATCTATCTTCTCAATAATATCTGCATCAGCAGCGCCGCTCGCAACAGTTTTTTCGAACGGATACAGATCAACAATTACCAAATCAATAGGAGGGATCTCATGTTTTTCGAATTCTGCAACATCGCTTGCTAATTCGCGCCTGCCTAAAATTCCTCCAAATACACGGGGGTGTAATGTTTTAACCCTTCCACCCAAAATAGAAGGGTAGGAAGTAAGTTCTTCAACCGGGGTAACTTTTATGCCAAGCGATTCAATAAATTTTTGTGTTCCGCCGGTGCTGTATAATGTTGTGCCATTTTTATCGAGCTGGCGAATAATAGGTTCAAGACCATCTTTATCAAAGACCGAAATAAGAGCGCTTTTTATTGTTTTATCCTGTTCCATCTGAATTTTTTCTGAATGCTGCAAAAGTATTCCTTTTTCACTCGAAAGTTAGATTGCCGGGGACTTATTTATTTACATTTGACTAACAATTTGAGTGGTCTGATTTTGAGGTAAAATGGCCCCTGGTTGGATTTATATTTTTAAGGCGTATGAAAATCACTTTTCTGGGTACGGGTACATCACAGGGAGTCCCTGTAATAGGCTGCCAGTGCGAGGTTTGCCAGTCTGAAGACGCTCGCGACAAAAGGCTGCGCACTTCAATTTTGATAGAAAACGAAGACCAGGCCTTTGTAATTGATACCGGACCCGATTTCAGAGAGCAGATGCTGAGAGAAAAGGTGAAACGTATTGATGCTGTTATTTATACACATGAGCACCGTGACCATGTTGCAGGGCTTGATGATATACGCGGTTTTAACTTTGTAATGGGCCAGGCCATTGATGTTTACGCCGATAGCAATGTGGAAAAGGCTATGCGAAATATCTATCCTTACATTTTTTCGGAGATCAAATATCCGGGCATACCTGAGATCAATTTGCACCATATGAATGGTGAGCCTTTTGCCATTGGTAAAACTAATTTTGTGCCTATAAAAGTGATGCACCACAAACTGCCTATATGGGGTTACCGCGTTGGTAATTTCACTTATATCACAGATGCTAACTTCATTCCGGACGAGGAGAAAGAGAAGATAAAGGGCTCAGATATTTTAGTGCTTAATGCCTTACGCAAAGAGAAACATATCTCTCACTTTACCCTCGAAGAAGCTGTTAATCTGGCTACTGAATTAAAAATAAAAGAGGTTTATTTTACCCACATTAGCCATCAATTGGGTAAGCATGCAGAAGTAGAGCAGGAGCTGCCTAAAGGCATGCATCTGGCATACGACAGGCTGGTATTACAAGTATAAATTTTAGCGGAGTATCTGAACGAAACCCTTCAGGGTAACAGGTTGTATGCCCGTAACCCGAATTTCATTTACTACACAAATGTAGTAGTAAACGCCGTCAGGGCAGTTGCCATGGGTGTTCTGGTCCTTACCATCCCAGTTTATCATTGGGTTGTTGGTGTGGAACATAACCTGGCCCCAACGGTTGAAGATATTGATATCGATGCTCTTTATATACCTGTATGGTAAAATTGGTGTAAAGAGGTCATTGGAGCCATCGCCATTAGGTGTAAATACGTTAGGTAATGTGTATTGAGGGCAGTTATCCACGCACACTGTATTCAGACGGCTTTCGTTGCCAAATGAATCAACTGCAGTAACAGCATAACATCCTGCAACTGAGGTAAGACTATCAAACACAAGCACAGTGTCGTTCAGGTTGGTAATGGTTTTTATGACATTCATATCCCCTGTTTCCGTAGCTGAATAGTAGATTTTATAATATTCAACCGTGTTGTTTATTCCTTTGCAAGTATGGTCAGGATTATTCCATATCAGGGAATCTTCTAAATTCATGCAACTAGGTATTACAGTCAGTTTCGGTGCACAAGGCGGAATAGTATCCTTAGGTGCAGAACATTGTATTTCAGAAGAATCAAATAGCGGATGAAGTATAGTAGTATCGCTATAATAGCTTACTGATTTTACGTAATAGCAATAAGTTTTAGTATTCGTTAAACCTGTGTCGGTATAACTATGAATTGTACCCGGTACTGTTGTTAAATAGTTAAATATGTAGGGTGGAATAGGCCCGTGTCTATAAATCATATAAGTCGAATCGGCCCATGGCACTTTTGATGACCAGGAAAGTGTATTGGTATTGTTACCTGGTTTAGTAGTTAAATATATAGACGATGCAGGAGGCACTGAACCAATAGGGGTGCTGGTATTGTAAAAGAAATTGAGCTTGTATCTGTAACTATTGCTTTGTGTGTTTATTCCGGTGTCTTTATATGTAGTATCGGTGGCGGAACCAAAATAAGGGTATGTGCGTGTAACAACAGGTATATAGTTTGTTCCATTCATTCCCTGAGCACGCACTAGCGTATAAGTATATGGACCCGGGTATTGTGTGGTATCAAAATCCAGCGTGTCAATCTTTGGTTTTATCCAACGCACGAAAATGGTGCCATGCTTTGAGTCTGTACTATCAACACTTACGTTGGTTAAGAGTGGTATATCGCGTCTGATTAAAACACAAGTATCATTCGATGCAATACTGAGTCCTCCGGTTTCTAAGGGATATACACCACAAACTAAGTAACTATAGTATAGGCCCGGTATAGCAGTGCTATCGGTAAAGTTTGTGGTAGTAGTATTACCAATAAAAATATAACCCGAGGATGCGGGCACCCCAGTTACACATGGCCCGGGTACAAATTTAACACAGCCAACAGCCCTGTAAACATTGTAACTCACTACCTGGTTACAGATGCTGGGGTTCCAATTTAATAATACAGAATTACCTACAACCTTAGCTGTAAGACCCGTGATAGCAGGCCCAATTACATGAATATTGGTAGTGAGGTAGCTGTGAAGAGGCAAGCCATTCTGATAAGGAGGAGGGGTGTTAGTATTGTTACAAGGATTAACTGCTTTTACAGTTACTACATAAGGAGCATTACGCACTTCAGCACAATCGGTCTGCCAGCTAAAAATATCTGTTAAAGGGTTTCCGCCTGAAGGCCCTTTAAATGTTGCCGCCGGATTGCTTACGAAAGGTTCTCCCACTGCAGTCATTGATAATGTATTGTTCGTTGAATCGCTTGCTGTATATTTAAATGTAACTAATTGCCCTGCAATAACACATGTATCGGTAGGCCCTTTTATTACGGGGTTTTGGCATTCGCAATTTGAATTGACAATGATCTCCAGTTCAACATCCATTGTATCTATAGGCCGCCATGACGATGGTTCGCCTGGTATGACGACATGCTTATATGATCTGACCCGGATCGAAAAATTGAAAATACCCGGAGAAGTAGGGTTACACCAAGCTAAAGTACCAGTAATAGGATTTATAGTTGCACCCGGAGGAATAAAAGAACCGGGAGCTTTTGTTCCTCCCAACACCAGGCAATCGCCTAATGAATATGAAATACTATCGCCTTCTGGTGAATATGCCCCCAGATTGTAATAATAACATTCACCTATACATGCATATTCGCAAACTAAAG
Organism: Bacteroidota bacterium; assembly: GCA_013285655.1. Lineage (GTDB taxonomy): Bacteria > Bacteroidota > Bacteroidia > JABEUT01 > JABEUT01 > JABEUT01. The sequence continues at coordinate 5,299 of JABDHI010000035.1, read as the reverse complement.
GATTGGTAATAATTGGTGTTGATACACTATCACCTGCAAATGGGTCAACAATAAGGGTAGAGAAAAGGTAAAAATCATAGCCACCTGAGCCTGGTATGTTCACAATGTTATACATGCGGTCGGCATCATCCATCCACATGTGGTAAGAACCTGCACCCGGGAAAGTATGCCCGGCTGGGTTGCCTTTATAAATGTTTATTTTGCGGCAGGAACATTCTGATGTACCACCCGGATAGCCGGCGTAGTCAGTAGGGCCATTACTTCTTACCAATAATTCTGAAGTACCGTCGCCATAATAAATGCGCATGGTATCTCTGTCGGCCTGGGTATTACAACCGTCATTTGCGTCAGTAATGGGGGCGCCATTAGTATGAGTTACAATAGTAACAGCATAGGTGGTGCCCGAAAGATGTTTAAAGGAAATATACCCGGATACTTCGTGGGTTGCTTCAGCTAAAAGTGGCAGAAGTAGTAAAGCTAATATCCTTAGTAGTTTTTTCACGATAATACCAAGAAGGTATCTTATTTAAGTTTAGACTATACAAACGAAGGAAAGCTAAAAAAATTGCAGCCGATAACTTTTCGTTTGTAAGATGGGGTAATCTACAAGAAAAACTACTTGATCTGGCTTGGGGTAGTATCTTCCGGTTTCTTAGGGGCGTTAGGGTCAGTAGGCTTTGAAGCATCTTTAAATTCCCTGATACCTTGTCCAAGTCCCTTCATTAATTCAGGGATCTTTTTACCACCAAAAAACACTAAAAATATAACACCGATCAAAATAATTTCTCCTGGTTTTATTGCATCTAGAAAAAGTAACATATTGATGTTTGTTTAAAATTATTTCAAAGATAATACATTTCAGGCAAAAGTGGCTTTAAAAAGAGCCAATTAATACTCATCCCCGGCCCTTCTCTATTTAATAGAGAAGGGTGAAGTGAAGAATTAACTCGCAAATGATTTTTGCTTCTGTTCCCCTCTCTACTGGTAGAGAGGGGTGTAGGGGTGAGTATTCTAAAAAGTATAGGGGTGAGTACTTTAAGGAATATCATTACTTTTACAATCAATTTTAGCCTCAAAAGTGGAGATAATTCAAAATAAACGCCTCGAATACTTCGAGAAGCTTGCGAAAAAGCGTGTTAAGCAACGTAAAAGGCATTCCTTCTATTGGAATGATATCACCTATTTCTGCAATTATTTTGCCCACGAAGGACTTTCGGTACTTGAAATTGGATGCGGTACCGGAGAATTACTGAATGACATAAAAGGTAAACGCAAGGTTGGTATTGATTTTAGCCCAACCATGATAGCTGAAGCTAAAAGACAGTTCCCTGCATTAGAATTTCATTGTATGGAAGCTCAAAACATACAGCTTGACGAGAAGTTTGACCTAATTATACTTTCTAACCTTATTGGCCATTTAGATGATGTTCAGAAGGTGTTGACCTCTTTGCATAAATTTTGCCACGATAGAACGAAGGTTATAGTAACCTACCATAATTATTTGTGGGAGCCGTTCTTAAAACTGGCTGAGAAACTGGGACTTAAAACTAAGACGGATAACCTTAACTGGCTGGGTAAGAACGACTTGAACAACCTGCTCTATATTTCAGGGTTTGATGTTTATCGTAGCACCGGCCGAATGATAGTGCCATTCAATATTCCATTAATAGCTCCATTATTTAATAGGTACATTGCCAAACTGCCGGTGTTCAGGCATTTTTGCATGAACCAGTATTCGTTTGCTAAACCATTGCCTGAAGGTAAGGATAAAGAATATTCAGTATCGGTAGTTATACCGGCCCGTAACGAAAGTGGCAATATTGAAAACGCTATAAAGCGCTTGCCAAAATTCGGTAGTCATATTGAGATCATATATATAGAAGGTAATTCTACCGACGATACATGGGAGACTATACAAAAGATACAAAAAAAGTACGAGGGCCAATATGATATAAAAATTGGTCAACAGAAAGGTAAGGGTAAAGGCGATGCGGTGCGTGTTGGCTTTGATATGGCTACTTGCGATATACTTATGATTTTGGACGCCGACCTTACCGTTCCGCCGGAAGATCTGGTTAAGTTCTATGATGCAATGGCATCTGGCAAAGGAGATTTTATAAATGGTTCCCGCCTTGTTTACCCCATGGATAAAGAAGCGATGCGCTTTTTAAATTTGTTGGGTAATAAATTTTTTAGCCTTGCTTTTACATGGCTGCTCGACAGGCCTTTTAAGGATACCCTGTGCGGTACCAAAGTTATTTTCCGCGACGATTATAATTACCTGAAAAAGAACCGCACCTTCTTTGGTGAGTTCGACCCGTTTGGTGATTATGACTTACTTTTTGGTGCACATAAACTAAACCTGAAAATGGTTGAAGTACCTATCCGGTATAAAGAAAGGACTTACGGCACTACCAATATATCGCGTTTTAAGCACGGCTTTTTGTTGCTGCGCATGTGCGCTTTTGCAGCTCGCAAAATAAAGTTCATTTAAACCAGTATGGCTAAGACCAGAACATCATTCTTCTGCCAGAATTGCGGCAGCCAGTCGGCCAAGTGGGTTGGTAAATGCCCCAATTGTGGCGAATGGAACACGTATGTTGAAGAAGTTGTTCAAAAAGAACAATCACACAGCAAGCAGGCTTATTCCATTACCTCCGATAAACCACATTTGATTTCAGATATTGTACCGGGGAATACATTGCGTTACCCTTTGCCCGATAAGGAATTGAATCGGGTATTAGGCGGTGGATTAGTGCAGGGGTCTTTAGTATTATTTGGGGGAGAACCGGGTATTGGTAAATCCACTTTGCTATTGCAAATAGCCCTATCGGCGAGTAATTTGAAGGTACTGTATGTATCAGGTGAAGAGAGCCAGGAGCAGTTGCGTATGCGTGCTGAACGAATTGGTATTATAAATAAGAACTGCTACATACTAACAGAAACTACTATTCAGAATATATTTCAGCAACTGGAAGCCATAAAGCCACAGTTGTTAATTATAGATTCTATACAAACATTGTATACCAGTTTAATTGATTCGGCACCAGGTAGCATATCACAAATACGCCAGTGCACGGCAGACCTTATGCGTTATGCTAAAACAAGCCAGGTGCCGGTGTTTATTATCGGGCATATTACTAAAGATGGTTCTATAGCCGGGCCGAAGGTGTTGGAGCATATGGTTGATACGGTATTGCAGTTTGAAGGAGATACGCATCATATATACAGGTTATTGCGCACCACCAAAAACCGATTCGGCTCAACCAACGAATTGGGTATTTATGAAATGAATGGTACAGGACTCAGAGAAGTAAGTAACCCATCGGAAGTATTGATTACTGCCCGAGAAGAACCTACAAGTGGTGTGGCTATTGCAGCTGTTACCGAGGGTGTAAGGCCATTAATGATAGAGACACAGGCATTGGTTAGCACAGCCGCCTACGGTACTCCGCAGCGATCTTCTACCGGGTATGATCTGCGCCGTTTATCTATGTTATTAGCTGTTTTAGAAAAGCGTTGCGGATTTAGATTGGGTTCAAAGGATGTTTTTTTAAATATCGCAGGTGGTATTAAAGTAGAAGACCCTGCAACTGACCTTGCTATAGTTACTGCTATACTTTCTTCGGGCGAAGATGTACCTATTTCTCCGCGCTATTGCTTTGCCGGCGAAATTGGCCTTTCAGGCGAAATACGCCCTGTTAACCGCATTGACCAACGTATTGCCGAGGCCGAAAAAATGGGCTTCGAGCAAATATTTATATCGCGCTACAACAAAAAAGAAATACCAACCAGCACCAAGATAAAAGTGCAAATGGTGGGTAAAATGGAAGAATTTTTTGGCAAGTTGTTTGCGTAAATAATATGTTTTTTGGGTATATAGATTAACTTTGCCAAGTCTATTGGATAAAGCATGAATATTAGCCCAATTTTCCGTTTCCCATCTACCGAACATTGGATAACTGCATTGCTTTTTTTATGCGTTTTGCTGTTTGCCTGGGTAAAAACAGCCTATCCTAAAAAAGTTTCCCTCCTTTTTCGTGAAGTATTTACTACCAGTGTTTCTGACACCGAAAGTGGCATTAACCCTTCATCCATAGGTCTGTTTGTAATATTTATATGTGCCTCGGTTTTATTGGCCATGCAGCTTATGCAGCAATACAAGGTCGATATATATCATAGTGCGGGCAAGGAGTTTCTGTCGCTTGCATTGTTTCTTTCTATTATATATGTGGCTAAAACACTTATCATCCTTTTCCTGGGTTTTATATTCGATCAGGGTGAAAGAGCCTGGGAATATGTTACTGAAATGTATGTATTCGCCCACTTTTTAGGCATGGTGTTACTGCCTGCTGCCCTGCTGGTTACCTATGCTAATGAGGTGAACAGTAAAACCATTGTGGAGACGGTTTTTATAGTTATTGCCCTTTTGTTTGTTTACCGCACGATTAAAATGTTTATCCTAATGACTAACAAAGGATTAAGCATGATGTATTTATTTTTGTATATTTGCGCCCTTGAAATTTTACCTTTTGCAGTGATAGCTAAGTATGCGAAAATGAGTCTTGGCATATGGTAAATAACCCACATTGAATGAAAATAAAGAAAATACTCATATCGCAACCCCGCCCCGAAATTGAACGTTCGCCTTATTTCGAAATTGCCCGCAACTTTAATGTTGAGGTCGATTTCAGACCTTTTATACAGGTTGAAGGTATTCCGGCAAAGGAGTTCCGCAAGCAGCGCGTTGATGTACTTTCGTACAATGCAGTTATTATGACCAGCAAAAATGCGGTCGATAATTACTTCCGTATATGCAATGAAATGCGTGTTATTGTTCCTGAGACCATGAAGTATTTCTGTATTTCAGAGGCTACAGCGTATTATCTTCAAAAGTATATCCAGTTCAGAAAAAGGAAAATATTTTATAGCAATTTTTCGTTCGCCGATTTAGTTGAGATCATTAAGAAAAAGCATAAGGAAGAAAAATTCCTGTTGCCTTGTACTGATGCGCCAAATGATGAGTACACCGATATGTTAGATAAGGAAGGCATACGTTACGTAAAGGCTACTTTATACAAAGCCGTTTACAGTAACCTTACCGATATTAATATGTCTCAGTACGATTTATTAGTGTTGTTTAGCTCTGCGGGTATTACTTCGCTACTCAACAACTTCCCTGATTTTAAACAAGGTCATACACTTATAGCTGCCTTTGGTGAACAAACTGCCAAAGCGGTTATTAACGCTGGCCTTAAGTTACATATTCACGCTCCGCAACCGCAAGCACCATCAATGG
>JABDHI010000034.1 GCA_013285655.1 Bacteroidota bacterium | reverse complement strand
GCTCTTGTTTGCATTTATCTGTATGGAGATAAAGGGTATGCCTGTAAATCTTCTTTCACTTGGTGCAGTAGATTTTGGGATAATAATAGATGGGGCCGTCGTAATGGTCGAGGGATGTTTTGTTGTGTTCGATAGAAAATATAAAGAACTAGGTAAAGAAAAATTCAATAAGCGCGCAAAAATGGGCTGGATAAAAAACACCAGCATTGATATGGGTAAGGCCATACTTTTTGCCAAGATCATTATCATTACTGCCCTAATTCCAATCTTCTCTTTCGAGAATGTAGAAGGTAAAATATTCTCACCACTTGCCTACACTTTGGGCTTTGCATTAGTAGGTGCTTTAATTTTCACTCTGACTTTTGTACCTGTTATGATACACATTCTGTTAAAGAAGAATGTTTATGAAAAACACAACCCAATTGTAATTGGGCTCGAGAAGGGTTATTTAAAACTATTCAACTATACCTTCAGGCATATGAAGGTAAGTCTTGTTTTGGCGGTAGTATTACTTGGCGGAAGTTTATACATAGCCACTTTTTTAGGCTCAGAATTTTTACCTCATTTAGATGAAGGTGCACTTTGGGTGAAGGCTCAAACCCCGTTGGGTATTACATTAAAAAAATCATCGGCACTCGCTGATACGTTACGTAAAGAGCTGGGCAGTTTTAAAGAAGTTAAAACAGTAGTTTCTCAAACAGGCAGACCTGATGATGGAACCGACCCTGAAGCTTTTTCAGACATTCAATGTGATGTTATATTGTACCCTAAAGAAGAATGGAAAAGGAACATTAGTAAGGATTCGCTTATTGATGAAATGAGTGCTTTATTAGATAAAAAGCACGAAGGTGTTGTATTCAATTTCTCACAACCAATTCGAGATAACGTAGAACAAGCAGTTTCGGGTATGAATGCTGCATTAGGCTGCCAAATATCGGGTAGCGACTTTGCCGTACTTAATGAAAAATCGAAAGAGATATTCGATACACTTACTAAAATACAAGGTATAGAAGACTTAGGAGTGTTAAAGAACTTAGGGCAACCAGAACTTGATATTGACCTGGAACAGTCGAAAATGGGTTTATATGGCGTTAGCGTTGCCGATGCAAATGCTATTGTGCAAATGGCCATAGGCGGGCAAGCTGCTACACAAGTATTTGAAGGTGAGCGATTATTCGACCTCAGGGTACGTTATGCTCCTGAATTCAGACAAACTCCCGAAGAGCTTGGTAATTTAATGGTGCCTACCCTTAATGGAGGTAAAGTGCCACTAAAACTAATTGCTACTATTACCCAGAAAACGGGTATCAGTTCTATTTATAGAGCCAATAACCAACGGGTAATAGCAGTGAAGTTTTCTGTAAGAGATAGGGATATGGGCAGTGCTGTTGCCGAGGCAAGAGAAAGAACCAAGAATGTTAAAGTACCTAAAGGCTACAAAATAGATTGGATCGGAGAGTTTCAGAGCCAGGTAAGAGCAGTAACCAGGCTTAAACAAGTAGTGCCTATTAGTTTGCTATTGATCTTCCTTATATTATTTATGACTTTTGGCAACCTCCGGGATTCTACAATTATTTTGCTTAATGTTCCTTTTGCACTTATAGGTGGCATTTTTGCACTATTACTTACAGGAACAAACTTTAGTATTTCAGCCGGTATTGGCTTCATTGCGTTATTTGGGGTTTGCATTCAAAATGGCGTAATACTTATAGTACAGTTCAAGCGCAATCTTTCACATAAGCAAAGCTTGCTCGAATCTATTTACAATGGGGTTCAAGAAAGGGTTAGGCCTGTTGTAATGACAGCATTAATTGATATGGTTGGATTATTCCCTGCAGCTATTAGCACCGGTATCGGATCTGAAGCGCAAAAACCGTTGGCTATTGTAATGATAGGTGGTTTGGTATCTGCTACAGTGTTGGTACTATTAATACTACCAATTATATACTACATGGTGTATGCACCCCAGCATAAGGAGTATCAACCTAAGCCGTAAATAGCTTTATAAACATCCTCGGCAATAGTAAAGTTACGATACTTTTCAGCCAATGGCCTAATTTTAGCATATACTTCTGCCCTACTATTAGTTGAGATTATAGCATCAATCTTTTTAATTGCATTTAAATAACCGTTCTCATCAAGCGCTTCTATAACAGCACCGGCATTGTTAGCTGAAATAATATCAGAGTCTACTGAAATATTTTTTGTTATTACAACAGGCAGACCCAAAGCCCAGTATTCTCCATCTTTAATAGGTGAACAATATTTTTTTGTAGATACAGGCTTCACCGGACAAATGGCAAAATCGGCAAGCCCCATATATTTTGGTATTTGCGAATGAGGAACAAACAGTTTAATTACAATTCCATTATCTATTTTATGCTTTATACACATTTGAGTTAGATACTCATCGTCAACGTTACTTAACAACAAAAACCTGAACTTATCTGCCCCCCAATACTCCTGACACTTTTTAATAAATTCGAAGGTTTCATCTTCCAGATATATTCCTCCAAACTTACCGGCATACACACAGACAATCTTGCCTGCCAAATTAAATTGACTCATAAGGGCAGTGTCCTTAAGCATCCTGCCAGAAAAAGCCTCTAAATCAACACAAGCTGGCTTCACTTGGTATTTATCTACACGCACATTATATCTATCCATAATATAACTCTGCATGCCAGGGGCAGCAAAAATTAAATTATCGGCCTGCTGCGCTTCCCGTTTTTCGAGCATGGATAGTACTTTATATTTTAACCCACTCTTGCTCCAAGCCCCATTTTCGACCATAGCCTCAGCATGCGGTTCAAAACTATCTATATTAAGTTTAAGTTTTTTATTGAATCTCTTTATACAAACACCAATAGCTCCTGCCGGCGTACACCATGCATGGATAGTAGAAATGTTATTTGCAGAAATAACATTAAGCAATTTGGGAAAATATAAGAACCATAAAGCAGCTGACATGAGAAAGTTTGTACGATAAGTAAAAAAAACAGGTACTATACCCTCCTTCCCAAGATCTTCCTTTATTATCTTATATTCATCAGAGTTAAGTTTTTTTTCCGCAGGTTCCAGCAAAACAAGAAATATCTTGCCATTGGTCCGCTTTTTCATAATCCTTACATACGGCAAGGTATAGGTTTGAATAAGCGCATCGTAATAACTCCAGTATGTAAGTACTAATACATTCATTCTTTATTTATACAATTTCCTAATCATTTTAAATATGTTTGGCGGGTAATTTAAACCAGCAAGGATACCAAAATATAATCCCCGAATTTTATTTTGTCCATTAACCCACCAACTCCCACCCAAATTCATATATAAATACGAAAAGCACTTTCTCTCAAAAAACCAGGAATAGAACATTCTATTTCTAACAGCCTTGTTGTAAACATAAATATGATCCTTTTGCATCTTAGCTATGCTGCGGCTCATACTATCCTGCAAAATTCTGTATGTAAATAGAGGTTCAGCGATCCGTCGCCCTTTGTATTTACTTGCCAGTTGAATACACAAGTCCTGATCAGCTGCCGTTGAAAGGTTAGCATCAAAACGTACACCTTCTACAAAACACTTTTTACGCATTATTACATTTGAACAAGGGCCCGGCACCACCTCTTTTTTCCATAACAATATACTATTCAACATGTCAATATCAGTTCCAATTGAAGCGACCCCAATTATATCCAAATTTTCATTGGCATTGTACATATCACTAAAAACCCAGTCAATATCTCTATTGTTATCAAGTACATTTAGTTTCTTTTCAATGTTCGTACTTTCCATTCCGTCATCAGCGTCTAAAAATGCAATATACACCCCGTTTGACTTAGTCATTCCATTATTACGGGCAATAGAGACACCTGTGTTTTTTTGTGCATAATACCTTATGCGTTCATCAACAAGAAACCGCTTAATTATACCCTCTGAATTATCTGTTGACCCATCATTAATTACAATCAACTCCCAATTGGTATATGTTTGTGCCAATACAGATTTTATGGTTTGTGCAATATATTTTTCAGCATTATAGACCGGAATAATAATTGAAACCAACGATGACATAATTCCTTTTATTTAATTTATTAACTCGTCGTCAAATATAGTTATAGCGGCACTACTATCCCACAAGCGCTTTGCCTTTGTTTATCATACTAAAATATAGTATTTTTGACAATATTGCTTACCAATGCGTTAATGCTAGAAAAAGACTCAAAAATCAAGAATAAGTTAATATTTATAACATCCATTGAAAATTGGGGTAATACGTGGTTTTCGAAACAGCATTATGCGCATGAATTATCTAAAAATAATACGGTATATTTTTTAAATGGAGTACCTCATTGGAGAATAAAGGATTTATTTTCCTTCAGTTTAAACATTACAGTTATTAATGAGACCCTATACTCAGTTTCTTACAGAAACAATTTTCCAATTAGAATATTTAAGGGCTTTTTTTTGTTCTTAAATGACACTTTAAATTCGTGGAAATTAAAAAGGATCATTAACCAATACCCAAACAAACCGGTTATTTTTTGGTTATTTGATCCGGGAAGGTTCATAACAATACCATACAGGGATAAGATCAAACTAATATATCATGTAGTTGACCCCTATACCCGCTTCAAAACAGATAAATTGCTAGCAAAGAAAGCTGACATTATAGTATCAGTAAGTAAAAAACTGGCAGAGCCTTACGCGTCACATACAATTAAAACACTTATAATTCCCCATGGCATTAGCAACGATGCTTTAACGATTGATGAAAAAAACGTCAGTTCAGACTTAACTGATTGCATTATGTATGTAGGTTCAATTTATTCGGGCCCATATGGCATTAATTTTGAGCTATTGAACAAAATTGCGGATGTGTTTACTGACAGGAAGTTGGTTATTATTGGCAAAATTATTGACTTAAGTGAAGAAGCTTTAGTTATGTGGGAAGCTTTGAAAAAACGAGATAATTTCCTGTATATTAATGAAGTGCATAGCAATACCTTACAAAACTATATTATATTGGCTAAAGTGTGCATAATACCTTATATATATAGTAAAACATACCAGCACTTATTCCATTCGTCTCACAAATTTTATAATTATATTGCTCAATTTAAACCGGTTGTAAGCTGCATGTTGCACGATCTTGAATACTTGAATGGTAAGGTTATTCATATAGCATCGAATGACGATGAATTTATAACATACCTGAAAGCAGTGGTATATGATGAAATAAAGTACGACAGTTCAACAGCCCAGAAATTTATAAATGATAATTCGTACGATAATCATATAAAAGAAATTGGAGAGTTTTTATATAAAAATTAAGCACTATGCAATATAAACGAATACTTGTGTTAGCGCCACATACCGATGATGGGGAATTAGGTTGTGGGGGAACAATAAACAGATTTTGCAAAGAAGGAAGTACAGTACATTATGTTGCATTTTCGACATGCAGAAGATCATTACCTGCTGGCACGCCACCCGACGCACTTGAAAAAGAGGTTAAAAAAGCGACTAAAATATTAGGCATCCCATCTTCTAATCTTATACTATTCGATTATGATGTAAGAGTATTTAATACATTAAGGCAACAGCTTTTGGATGATATGATACGCCTGAAAAATGAGATAAACCCGGACCTTATTCTCGCCCCAAGCCTTAACGACACTCATCAAGATCACCAGGTTATTGCCAATGAAAGTATCAGAGCATTTAAAGAAGTATCTATTTGGGGATACGAAATGCCTTGGAATAATTTGTCATTTAACACACAGTGTTTTGTGGAACTGCAAGAAGAACATGTAAGTGTTAAAGCCAAGGCGCTTGAAGAATATGAATCTCAAAAGCACAGAAGGTACCTTAATAAAGAATTTGTTTATTCACTCGCCAATATTCGTGGTATTCAAATCAATGTTAAATATGCCGAAGCTTTTGAAATTATAAGAACTGTGGTCAAACTTCCTTCCAGCCTTTAACACGATGAAGGTAATTTCCATTCATCAGCCAAATTATTTACCCTGGATCGGGTATTTCTACAAAGTTGCATCCGCTGATACGTTTGTGTTTCTTGATAATGTAGATTATCAATATGGCAACTCATCATCAGTAACCAATAAAGCCAAAATAAAAACCAATTCGGGTGTTCAATTATTATCGGTACCTGTAAAGAAAACAAAAGGCCTTCGGTTCATAAAAGAAATGCCTGTTGATAATAGCCAGCCATGGCAAAGAAAACACTTAAACTCTATTAAGCTAACCTATGGTAAAAGCCCATTTTTTGAACCTGTATTTGAATTATTAGAAGGAACATTAAATACCAAAACAGAGTTACTTGCCAAACTAAATGAAACCTTGATAGCAAACATTTGCAACTACCTGAAAATACCAACTAACCTGGTTAAGGCTTCAGCTTTGAACATTGAACAAGAAGACAGAAATATGCGTCTTATTGAAATATGTAAAAAGCTGAATGGAGATATTTACCTTTCGGGCAATGGCGGCAAAAAGTATAACAATGCACCCTTATTTAATGAAAAGGGGATTGAAATAAAATATACCGAATTTGTCCACCCGACGTATAATCAGCTACACGGTACCTTTATTCCTAACCTTAGTGTTATTGATATGCTATTTATGGAAGGCGGTAAACTAAGCCTCATAAAAGGAAATTAATCAGCCAAGCACAGACTACATTAAGCTTTTGTACAAATCTTCAACTTTCTTTATCTCCTTTTTAATATCAGCAAACTCAGTGGCCGCTTTATAGGCCTCGTTGGTCTTAAGATGAATTTCATCAGTATGTAAGCTTAGTAACTTTATAATTTCATCAGCAAGGGCGGAAGCAGATATATCTTTCACTTTCCAAACCGTGTTGCCGTTATATATATCGTTATCGTAATCTACATTGCCAACTATTAAAGGTTTTTTTGCCAACATAGCTTCAATGCCAGATACAGGCATTCCGTCGGAAGCAGGTATCATTACAACAACGTCTGCATTCTTATAAGTTTGAACCAACTGGCTGGTATTTTGTTCTCCAATTATTTGAACATGGCTTTGCAAACCATGCTCGTTTATTCTTTCCACTATATACTTATAGTATTCAGCATCTGTATTATGATTCATAATAACCAGTCTGCTGTCAATTAATAATTTTTTCCTAACAATATTATATGCATCAACAATAACATCAATATTATATAGAGCCGACATAGACCTATTAGATAAGATAGTTGGAATATTTCCATTCCTCACCGTCTTTGTGTCTAATGTTATAAAATCAGTCACATTAACACCCGTTCTAATAAGATGTAGTTTTGAAGGATCTGCAATAAAGGTACGTATTACATTTTGCTGGCTTAGAGAGGTAGAGGTTATGTATTTAGCTTGATTCAGTGCTTTCTCTACCAAAGCACGCATAAAACTACCTATCAGCTTATTTTGAAATCCATTAGCTGTTTTATAAGTGCGATTATAATCTATAAGAATATCAGACCCTCGAGTTGTTATAATATGTTTTTTGAGTTTTAAGTGGTATGCCCATATAGCGTATGGCACAGCATACATACTATGAATGATATCAATATTATTATCCTTAATAACCTCTTTGATTTTCTTAATTACCCTGTACCTAAGGTTAATATTTTTTAATGGATATACAGGGGGTAATATGGGGTATATCTTAACGCCCTGGTTTTCCTTATACCACTGAGGTATCTTTGCGTTCTCTTCACAAAACAGAATAACCCTGTTTTCTTTTGAAAACAAGTTGATCCATTTATAATTATGTATCGACGTTATATCCGCTATGTAGGCTATATTCACCTAGCTGTGTATTTTCACAATTCTCTTATTTTATAACTCTGCAATGTATATTAAACAAATAGCTTTGCTTATGTTGTTACCTTACTAAATTAATCTTTTTTATCAGATCGATATGGCGTAAAAATCTTTCTTAGCTAATATTGCCTTATTGTACTTATACTTATAAATAATAGCTTAACTTTAATTGCGCTTTTAGCCGGTTTTTATGAGTTTAGTAAAAAATAGCCTTCATACTGTTATATTCCAATCTGCCAACCAGGTAATTGGGGTATTAAGTGGCATTTTGCTTACTCGCTTAATAGGCCCGGAAGGCAAGGGAATCATGTCAATTTTTACTGCAAACATTGGTTTTCTTTCTACCCTGTTATTGTTTAATTTAAACAAAGGGCTTATATATTACGGAGCAGAGGATATAAACGTAAGAGTTAAAATATTTAACTCCATATTTTTATTTATCCTTGGCTCAAACATATTGATATATGCATTTCTGTTTTTATCGAACGTATTCAATTTAGCATTCCTTACTACTATTCTCCCAATTGGGTATACTGGAGCTATATATATCGGCTACTTAAGCCTTCAAATACTTGCTGCCTGTACTTTTATGTTGTTTATAGGCTTTTACCAGGCCAGCGAAAAATTTAAACGAAACAACGCAATTGATACAGCTACTTCTTCACTGGGCCTGATTGCATACGCAGTTTTATATGCGCTTGCATTTATTTATAAGGACAGATATCCTCTTTACGTTTTCTTTATATGCAATATTGTCATTTCGTCTATTCAACTAGCCATATGGCTTACAGTTACTTTTAAAACCTTTGGCAATATTTTTGCTTTCACTTTTATTGATGGCGATCTTTTAAAAAAAATAGTACGTTACTCATCTGTATACTTTTTGGGTGGTATATTATTATTTTTAATACACCGCCTTGATTTTTGGTTCGTATCGTATTACAGAGGGTATGAACAGCTTGGATATTACTCACTGGCTACTAACCTATCTTCATTTGTTTTTATAATTACCGGCAGTTTATTTACTGTTTTGTTTCCCCGCCTTTCTAAAATGAATAGCAATTCTGAACGTATGGAGATAGTTGCAACCATAAGCAGAATAATTATACCAGCAACTTTACTTATATGCCTTGCTATTGTTTCTGTAGCCTGGATATTTATTCCACTTTTATACGGGCATAGATTCGCAAACAGCGTTGCACCTTTTAATATATTACTTATTGGAGCTTTTATGGTAGGCATAGGAAGTATAATCTCAGCCTATTTTTCCGGTTCAGGTATTATAAAATACAACCTCTTTTCTACCTTTTTAGGAGTAGCAGTAACAATTCCTTTAGATTTTTGGTTGATACCGCGTTATGGAATAATAGGCTCCTCTATAGCTACAACCCTGTCATTCTCGGTGCTAACTATATCACAGTTCATTATCTTTTATAAAATTAAAGGGAAGCTTGATTTCATTCTCATCACAAAAAATGACATTAAGCTCATAAAAGAACTGGTATCTAATATATTTAAGCGTACTAATGTTTAATTTCAGAGAAATACTTTTTGAAAGAAGGAAAATTTGGAATATTGGTATATGTAATGCACCTATTTCAAGCTTTATAGACGCCTCTTTTCGGCCAACAATATCCTGGCTTCCTTTCCCAGCAAAAAACACTTTTATTGCTGACCCATTCCCCCTATTTCACAATAACAAGCTATATGTTTTTGTAGAGGAATTTGATTTTAACTCAAACAAAGGCCACATATCTGTAATTGAACAAAAAAGCAATGGCACATTTAGCAAACCAGTAAAAGTTATGTCGTCTGATTCACACATGTCTTTCCCTTTTATCATTAAGCATCAAGGCGAAATTTATTGCATACCCGAAACATATCAGGCAGGGCAGCTGAATATTTATAAGGCAACAACTTTCCCTTATAAATGGGAGAAAGAAAAGACCTTATTAAGTCTACCGGTAGTTGATCCTGTTATTTTTTTTCACAATAATAATTGGTGGTTATTTTACACCCTTGCTTCGGAAGATAAAGTGAATGAAGAGCTATATATTAGTTATTCAAGCAGCCTTACAGGCTCATGGCTACCACACTCCCTAAATCCGGTAAAAACCGACATTACATCTTCTCGTTCGGCAGGTACTCCATTTACATATAATGGTGCGCTTTATCGCCCTGCCCAAAACTGCATTAATAAATACGGAGAAAAAATATCACTAAACAAGATAATTGAATTAACGACAACAACATTTAAAGAGGAAATTGTAAACGAGCTAACTCCTATACTCACTGGTAAGTATTCTGATGGAGTACATACTATAAGTGGCACCGGTAATTTAACTGTTGTTGATGCCAGAACCGTACTACCTGTTTTAAAAACAGCAAAAACCTTTTTAAAAATACTTAACAACACGTTTCATAACTAGCAAATGTCTCTCTCAAAAAAAATAAAAGTATTACAAGTAATACCAGACATAGGCGCAGGTGGTGCTGAAAGGCTTGTTGTTGATATTTGCAACAACTTATCTCAGCAAAAAAATATTGAATTAGTTTTACTAACATTCAGCACTAATAATGCATATAAAGATATTACATCAAGAATAAACATGATAAGTTGCATTGTAAAATACAGCCCAAAAATACTCAGGAAAGACATTATTAATGTAGAAGAACTAGATGCTGTAATTGACAACTTCAAACCTGATATAATTCACACTCACCTACTAGAAGCAGACCAGATCGTTCACCAGCATATCCATCACGGTATAATTTACATTACATCTCCGCATAGTAATAAAAACTTCTACAAAAAAACAACTCTTTCAAAATTATTTTCAAAAGATGAGATAATAAGAATAATCTTAAGAAAAAGATTAATTAAAAAATATAACAAATGCTCTCATTTTTTTATAACAAATTCGCAAAACGCCTATGATTTCTACAAAACAAATCTTAATGTAGGAGTGTCTTTTATAAAAAATTTGGGGGGTGCAACTGACCTGTCAAGATTTAAACCTACTGATATTTTGCAACAACCTAAACCCATAAAATTATTAACGGTTGGATCATTGAACAAAAACAAAAATCAAATTTTTATACTAAGAGCCGTTAAAAAATTACTTAATGCAGGGTATAAAGCCCATTTAAACATTATTGGAACTGGGGAAGAACAAGAGGCACTTGAGAAGTATATAAAGGAGAATGACCTCAATGATTATGTTTCACTTTTAGGCCATGTAACTACACCCGAAAAATACTATTGGACAAGCAGCCTTTATATTCACTCATCAAAACAAGAAGGCTTCGGCCTTGTTTTATCTGAGGCTATGGCATGCGGACTTCCCTGTATAGCACTTGATAATATTGGAGACCGTGAAATAATACAAAATGGTATTAACGGTTACATTATAAGGCCTGATGACATGGAAGGATTCTGCAATAAAATAATTGAGACAAGCAATAATGAATCACTATATAAAACTTTGCAGAAAGGCGCAATTGAAACCAGTAAAAAGTTTGACATCTCTCATTATGTCAACGAACTCATATCCATTTATATAGAACTATTGGGCAGACATGCAGCCAAATAACCCCTGTCAGTTTACTTTTGTATTACCACTTTTTTAGTTACCACTGCCCTGGCATTTTTTATTTGTGTAGTATATACTCCGTTAGGGTATCCTTCCAAATCAAGGCTAAGCATATTCATTGGTTCGCCTAAATATTTACTAGTTGCATAAACGTTTCTTCCCATTTCATCAAATACACTTATTATGGTCGTGCCCATTTCAGGCAGTTGCATGTTCACTACTCCCCTGCTTGGGACCGGGAATACTTTTATACTGCTATTCAGACTAGTAATAGTTGCTATGCCAGTAACAACCTGAACTGAATCGCAGACACTTTCGTTAAAGCAGTAATTAGTTGTAACACATACATGATACATTCCCGTATCCAGGTTATGAATGGATGAAGCATTAACAACACTATCCCAAACATATAAATAATATATACTATCTCCGCCAGGAATACCACCTGATGCAAATACCTGAACCCAGCCGTCATTACATGTAGGGCATGATGTTGGGTGCGACACAATACTATCTATATTAAGTTTAGATGCTTCGGTAATAGCACATATAGCAAACGTTTGGCAATTATTGAAATCTGTAATCTTACATATATACGATCCGGGGCCGACATTAACAAGTGAATCTGTTGTTGAATTCACCGGGCTCCAACTATACTGATATGGTGGTATACCGCCATTAACGTTAATAATTGCTGAGCCACCGGTATTTGCTCCATAACAAACGCCAACCGTATCGAATGAATAAGTTACCTCAGTAGGTTGCGTTAGCGTAATTGAAGACATTCCCTTACAGCCCGTTGCATCGGTAACCGTACAACTATAACTACCTGCCGCCAAATCTATAGCAAAACCATTGGTACCTAATGATGATGGCGACCATGAATAATAATACGGCGGAGTGCCTTTTAATACATTGGCTATAGCGCTGCCCGTATTAGATCCATAACACTTAATACCCGAACTAATTAAAACAGTATCTCTTGGGCCACCGGTATCTGGCACTATAACGTTTACTTTATTTACACAACCTTTCGCATCAGTTATTTGGCATGTATACGTTATACCACCCGGTACATTTGTAATAGTAGAATCACTTCCGGCATTAGACCACAAGTAGGTGTATGGCCTCGTGCCACCTGTAGTTATTAACGTTGCCGAACCATTGCTTGTACCGCACTTTGTTGATGTGGCCATAGTATCGGTATTTAATACATTAGGGCTTGTAACCGCAGTTACTTGAGAGGGAGCGTTACAATTATTTGAATCAGTAATGGTACAGCTATATGTACCGGCCGCAAGATTAGCGGCGCTGTCTGCATTACCTGCTCCATTTGACCATACATAATTATAAGGAGGTACTCCGCCCTTAATGCCAATTACTATGCGTCCATTATTAAAACCAAAGCAACTTACATTAATAACTTTAGTAATACTGTCTCGCAGCATTGGGGGTTCAGAAATATTAACCGTGGCAGTACTAACACATCCAATACTATCGGTAACAGAAAATGTATAAGTATTCGCCGCAAGATTATTAGCTATAGTAGTATTACCACCACTAGGGGTCCATTTAAAAGTGTATGGCAAATAGCCGCCTTTTACACCTGCCGATGCGCTGCCAATATTCTGGCCATAACATGTTTCGTTGGTAAAACTAATAATACTATCTCGGGGGCCGCCTGTATTAGGAACAACCACAAAAGTTTTTTGTATACACTTATTCGAATCGGTTATAGTACAAAAATATGTGCCGGAAGATAATCCGGTATCTGACTTAGTGGTATCACCACCCGGAGACCACAAATAAGAATAAGGATATACACCGCCTGCAACATCAAAAACGGTAGCAGAGCCCGTACTTTTAGTACAAGGGGTCGAAGTGTATGAAGTAGAATCGGTTATAGCAGCGGGCGATGTAATAACAACATTAATCGGGGCTACGCATGTATGCGCATCTGTTATTTGGCAGGTATAGCTACCGGTAATCAGGCTATCTGCCAAGCTATCTGAACTTACCTGGCCTGCTTTACCAATCCAGGAATATATATAAGGCTTTGTACCACCTTTTACATCTACCGTAGCACTTCCGGTATTAAATCCATAACACAGCACATTTACATGTTCTGTAATACTGTCTTTTAAAACTGCAGGTTGGGTTACATTCACAGTTATAGGGGCCACGCAATGATTTGAATCTGTTGCTGTGAAGGTATAGCTACCGGCAGGCAGAGCTGAAATTGAAGAAACTGTTTGATTGCCCGGCGACCATAAATAAGAATATGGTTTAACGCCACCGCTAACTTTTATTGCAATAGCTCCATTACTATCTCCGTTACATTTAATAGTAGTAAGTGTTGCAATACTATCTTTTAAAAGTGAAGGCTGTGTTACAGTAAAGGCGAAATTATATGAAACGCCTTTTGCATCTACCACTAATACTTTATACGCTCCGGCTTTTAGCCCATACACACTATCAACAGTGGCACCATTACTCCATGAATATGTAATTGGTCTGGCCCCGCCACGCACAGTTACCTTGGCACCCGCAATGCTATCTCCATAACAAAGCAATTTATTATTTTTAACAGAAAGGCCGGCGGTCATTGCCTCAATCAAATCACCATAAGGACTATTACCATTCGCATTATTAAAATTAACCAAAACACTATCCTTATGTTTAATAATATCATAGCTGAATAAAACTCCATTTGCAAAACTTCCTCCGGCCGAAGCTGTGCCATATAATAACCCATTTGTACCTTGTATCAAACTGCCATTTGGATTCTCTCCGTTTGTATTATTAAAATTAATCAAAACAGATTCTGTATCTTGTACCGGATCAAAGGCAAACATTACACCATCACCTTTTGCTCCGCCATATGCCGTTAGGCCATATATATACCCATCGGTTGCCTGCATCAGGCTTCCTTCTGACCCTTTTCCATTTGCGCCATTAAATTTAAACCGCACACTGTCCTTAAATGTTTTTATGTTATACGAAAATATAACGCCGTCCGAATTTCCTCCTCCATAGGTTATACCATATAATAATCCATCCCTTGCCTGAATTAAACTGCCATAAGGACCATTACCAACGACATTACTAAAAGTCATCAATACTGTATCTTTACCATTAACCGGATTATATCTGAAAAGCACACCATTGCCACTTATATCACTATTGGTCATTCCATAAAGCATATGGTCGGATGCTTCTAACAAGTTACCATACGGGTTAGTTCCATTTGTATCATTAAAATTTACCAAAACTGAATCAGTCTTCTTTAAAGGATCGAAAGCAAATATTACTCCATCTCCATAGATACCACCGTTTGAGGTCATACCGTATAATAAACCATTACTAGCTTGTATTAGTGAATTACCATAAGGGTTTCCACCGTATGTCAAACCCAAATCAAACACATCCCAAAATTGCTGTTTCTCTATATCATAACTAAATATTACACCCTTGTCACGTCCACTAGATCCACCTCGCCATGTCATACCATAGAGCAAGCCATTAGAAGCTTGCATTACATTGCCTTTAGGAGAATATCCAGTGCTACCCAGAAAACTAAACAGAACACTGTCATTAGAACTTAGCGAATCAAAACTGAACAATACTCCTGAGGAATGCGCTCCGCCGGCAAAAGTTAAACCATACAGGGTGCCCAAGCTTTGGGCATTGACACCTCTTGTAAATCCAACCAATGCTAACACCAGTATAATACTATAAACGCTTCTTTTCATCACAATTCATAAAGTGGGTTCCTACAAAGTTAGTAATTATATCAACAAGATATAACACATTGATTATAAGCAATATTAATCTTAAGGCAATCTCTTAAAAACTTACTATTCCTTAAAATAATTTACATTTGTACCAATCATTAACATCTTACTCCATGTATAAAAGAATTTTACTCGCAGGTTTAATATCAGCAATGTTCTCATTTACTTCTTGCAAGCAAGACAAACCAGTTGAAGCCACCGATACCGAAGCAGCATTAGCCCCGGGCATGATACGCTTGAACCTTTTATCATATGGCATACCTGCCACTATTGATATACCAGATACAACCGAAAGGCCACACATTATAGAATCATTGCCTTCAGGCGACCTGCACATACAAGTACAAAAATGGTTTAACATTACCGTTAACGTATCGGGTATGGATATGGACCGCAAGAAGAAAGATATTGCCGGTAATGATGTAGATAAATTCCAGAGCTGGGTTGCACAGGATAGCGTATCGATTTTATACAAGACCCAAATGGTTAATGAAGAGTACCATTTCTATGCAATTATAAAGAGAGATGGCAAAACCTTTTATGCAGAAGATCATTACCAAAGCACGGATGGTGTAGTTACCAACTTTAGCGAACCACAAGTGCAGGCTATGCTTAATGCAGCAAAAACGTTAACACCGGCAAAACCGACTGCTGCTACTCCTGCTCCAAAAAGCTAATAAAAGAAAAGGCTTTTATTTCTTATCGATAACCTTAGGGGCTTTGATGTAATCAGAGTCCTTTTTAGGTGCATTCTTCAATGCTTCGGCTTGGGTAATAACCTGCTTAACCACATCGTCACGCATAACGTTGGTAGAGTCTGACATATATACCAGTGGCTCAACTGATGAGGTATCAACTTCATTCAGTTTTTCAATAAAACCAACAATACGGTCGAGGTCTTTTATAATACCTTGCTTCGACGCTTCGTCAAATTCAAGTTTAGCCAGGTCCGCCAATTTATCTACTATTTTATCGTCAATTTTCATTTTCATTATTTTTTAAGAGCCCCTTTAGGGGTTGGGTATTCATCAATTAAACAGTTACATAAGGGTACCTAACTGAATATTGCTTCTTAACCTTATCTAACAAAACGCTTCTAAGTTCTTCAATATTTCCGCGTGTGGCTGCTGAAATAAACACACAAGGTTCGTGTGTTTTTTGAATGAATGAATTTTTCAGTCCTTCCAACGAAAGCACTACATCTTCATCCTCTTCATTCTTTATGTGGTACTGATCCATCTTATTAAAAACTATCAGTATCGGCTTATCAGAACACTTAAGTTCTTCCAGTGTTTTCATTACCACTTTTATATGCTCTTCGAACGAAGGATGCGAAACATCTACCACATGCAAAAGCAAATCTGCTTCACGCACTTCATCCAGTGTAGACTTAAACGCCTCGATTAGAAATGTCGGTAGCTTTCTTATAAATCCTACCGTATCTGATAAAAGGAAAGCTACGTTTTCAAAAGCCACTTTCCGAACTGTTGTATCGAGTGTAGCAAACAAAGCATTTTCAGCAAATACGTTTGAATGACTAAGCAGATTCATTAAGGTAGATTTACCCGCATTGGTATAACCTACTAACGACACACGTATAAGCTGCCCCCTGCTATGGCGCTGAGTGGTCATTTGCTTATCTATTTCAGCAAGTCTGTCGCTTAACAAAGCAATACGCTTACGTATACGCCTTCTATCTGTTTCTATTTCCGATTCACCCGGACCACGGACGCCAATACCACCCCGTTGTTTTTCTAAGTGTGTCCACATACCCGTAAGGCGTGGCAATAAGTATTCGTATTGTGCCAATTCTACCTGCGTTTTAGCGTAGGCCGTTTGTGCACGGTCGGCAAAAATATCGAGGATAAGGCCGGTACGGTCGAGTATCTTGCGCTTTAATTCTTTTTCAATATTACGTTGTTGAGATGGAGATAATTCATCATCAAATATCACCAGGTCTACTTCCGGATGCTCTTCAATGTATTTTCCTATCTCTTTCACTTTACCACTACCAATAAGAAAAGCAGGATCGAAATGATGCAGGTTTTGTGTGAATACTTTAACCGGAGTGGCGCCTGCCGTTTGGCAAAGCATGGTCAGTTCACTCAAAAATTCTTCAAGCTGTTCTTTGCGTTGCTCTTTGTGGCATATGCCAACTAAAATTGCCTTCTCTTTTCCTCTTACGCGCTCTATCATGCAACTAACTAATTAATTAAAACCAGCCAATAGCCGCATCTTTTGCAACTTGCATAAATGGCCATGGTATTGCCGCAAATATCACCAAAAGAGCTATAAAAAAGAACCAGAACGATTTCTTGAATTTCGCCTCATCAGTTGCTGCCTTTTTGCTGCTTATACGGCCAATGGTTATAAGTGCTATAGCAATTATCATCATTACCGAATGCTCCATGGTAAAGAAACGGGAAACATTATTCTTCATAGTATCTGCTGTGAACATAACCTTAGGGCTAATGAAATAAAGCACCAAGCCAACTAATAACTGGGTATGTGCCGATATCATAAGGAACAAACTGATCTTATTATCAGAAGGTGCGTATGCCTTCTTCGACATCATACCGCTAAGCGATTTAATAATAGCTGTTAGCAACAGAACTAATAGTATCCATCTTATGAATGAATGGAGTTGAATTAATATACCCATGGGCTTTAAATTTTAGATACCAAAATTAGCAAAATTGGCTTAGCATTGTTTACTTTGCCCCTTCAATTAGCTCACCTCATATCTTATGAAAAAAATACTCTCTACGCTTAGCCTCTCATTATCATTGGCTATAAGTGCAGTGGCGCAGCAAACCATGCCTATAAACGGCACGCACGATGTTCGCCATAGTTATTATGCCTTTACACATGCCCATATTTATCAGGATTATGCAACCAGCCTTGATGATGCTACCCTATTGGTAAAAGATGGTAACGTGGTAGATATTGGCACCAGTGTTGCCTTACCTAAAGGAACTGTGGTATACGACTGCAAAGGCAAAACTATATATCCATCATTTATTGATCTATATACCAGTTATGGTATGCCCGTAATACCTGCCGATAAACGTCCGCACAAAGGGCCCGGCCCGCAAATGAATACTATAACCCCCGGCGCATTTGATGCCAACCAGGCTGTTCGCCCACAAGATGATGCTGAAGAAATTTTTCATGCAAGCTATGCAGAGGCAGCACAATACAGGAACCTAGGTTTTGGACTTGCCTTAACATCTGACCATGATGGTATTGCACAAGGTTCATTTGCCTTGGTTACACTCGCCGATACCAACGACCAGGAAGCGATATTGGAAGGTAAAGCGGCTGCCGGTTATTCACTTAACAAAGGTTCCTCAACACAAGATTACCCCAGTTCTTTAATGGGTGCTATTAGTGTATTGCGCCAAGCTTATTACGATGCTACCTGGTATAAAGGCGCTAAACATAAAACAGAATATAACCTTTCGCTAGAAGCATTCAACGAACTGCAACCACTACCGCAAATATTTGCAGTTGATGGGAAACTATCTGCATTACGTGCCGATAAAATAGCGCGTGAGTTTAATGTGAATTATATTATTAAAAGTAACGGCGACGAATACGAATTGCTTGACGCCGTTAAAAGCACTGGCCGCGAATTTATTGTGCCTGTTAACTTTCCTGATAAGCCCAACGTGCAGGACCCTTACGATGCGGTAATGGTAAACCTCACCACTCTTATGCATTGGCAAATGGCACCGCTCAACCCGGGTGCAATGGAAAAAGCAGGCATTGCTTTTGCATTAACAGCCGATGGACTTAAAGACAAAAACGCTTTTTGGACAAACATTCGTAAAGCGGTAAAGTATGGCCTTACGCCACAGGGTGCGTTAAAGGCGCTTACCTATACGCCTGCACAAATGATGCACATGCAGGATAAAGTAGGCTCATTAAAAAAAGGAATGATGGCGAACTTCATTGTTACATCAGGCGATATGTTCAAGCAAGGCACCGTTATTTATTCGAACTGGATTAAAGGATGCCCTAACCAGGTGAATGATACCACCAATGTTGACTTGCGTGGTAATTACACTTTAACTATTAACAGTAACCAAACCTATACACTCGAAGTAAAAGGCGACGTTGCTAACCCAACTGCAACTGTATTAGATGCGCCCAAACATGGCCTGGCTGCATACATCCACGTTAATAACCCCATGGTTACAATTTCGTTCAGATCGAAGTTTGACAGCGCTTACGCAATACGCCTGAATGGGTTATTATCGTCAGACAACAAAACCATTAGTGGTACAGGTTTAGATGGCACACAGGCATTAACATGGCAAGCTGTATTTGCAAGCCCAATGGGGCCAGATACTACACACGAACCTGTTTTAACAATTCCAACCTTAGCACAGGTACGTTATCCTTTTCAGGCATATGGCAGAACAAAAGCTGAAGAAGATTCAATTAAGAAGGTGAGCAAAGAATTTGTAATACGGAATGCAACCGTTTGGACCGGCGAAGGCGACAGCGCATTATTGAACACAGATGTTTATGTGAAAGATGGAAAGATAACAGCCATTGGTAAAAACCTGACAGCATCGAAAGATGCAACTGTAATTGATGGAACAGGCAAATACCTGACGGCAGGGATCATAGATGAACACTCACACATTGCAATACAAGGCGGTGTTAACGAAGATGGCGAGGCTAATAGTTCGAACGTGCGTATTGGCGATGTAATAAATTCAGAAGACATTAGCATATACCGGAGCCTTTCAGGCGGAGTTACAGGCGCACAATTATTACACGGTTCGGCTAACCCTATTGGGGGACAAAGTGGAATTGTAAAACTGCGCTGGGGTGTATTGCCGGAAGAAATGAAGATATCGTATTCTTCTCAGTTTATAAAATTTGCTTTGGGCGAAAACGTAAAACAATCGAACTGGGGAGACCTGCAAACAGTACGTTACCCGCAAACACGTATGGGTGTTGAACAGTTTTATTACGATAGGTTTATACATGCAAAGGAGTACGAAGCTGCCATGAAATCATATAGCGCATTGAAAGATAAAAGCATGGATGCACCACGCCGCGATCTCCAAATGGATGCATTGGTAGAAATATTAAACGGACAACGATTCATCACTTGCCACTCGTATGTGCAATCTGAAATAAATATGTTAATGCATGTGGCCGATTCTATGCATTTTCAGTTCAACACATTTACACACGGACTTGAGGCATATAAAGTGGCTGATAAATTAGCGGCACGCCACATTGGTGTTTCAACCTTTGCTGACTGGTGGGCATACAAAATGGAAGTGATGGAGGCCATACCATATAATGCAGCTATAACAACTAAAATGGGCATTGTTACTGCCATCAACTCTGATGATGATGAAATGCAACGCCGCCTTAACCAGGAAGCTGCTAAGACGGTGAAATACGGCGGGCTAACCGAGCAACAAGCGTGGAGGACCGTTACACTTAACCCTGCAAAGCTTTTGCACCTTGACGCACATACGGGTAGTATTAAAGTGGGCAAGGATGCTGACATCGTACTGTGGTCAGGTAATCCATTATCGGTTTATAGTATGGCATTAAAAACTTTTGTGGATGGTGTTTGCGAATTCGACAGGCAGGAAGATGCCGCAATGCGATTAGAAATAGCGCAAGAGAAAGCCGACATTATTAACCAGGTATTAAAGGACCCTAGCAAGAACATGGCAGGAGCACCGACCGGAAGAAGAAGGCGGTAATAGTATTGAGTATTTAGTATTGAGATAACAACACATTATATATAATATGAAGAACACAATTTTAACTTTCTCACTTTTAGTTTTTAGCTTTTCACTTTGTTTTGCGCAGCAGCCAATACCTGCAAAGCCTGAAACCAAAAGCATTCTGCTAATGAATGGCACCGTTCATATTGGCAATGGCCAAGTAATTCAAAACGGTGTCATTGGTATTAAGAATGGCAAGCTCGTTTTGGTTGGCGATGCCACTACCATTAAGCTGGAAGCCGGCGCTTACGATACTACTATCAATTGTTTTGGCAAGCAAATTTACCCCGGCTTTATTGCACCCGATTGTTCATTGGGTTTAGTGGAAACCGAATCGGTACGTGCACAAACCGATGTTGAAGATGTAGGCTTACTCAATCCGGAACTACGTTCGTTGATTGCATTTAATACCGATTCAAAAATTACCCCTGTAGCTAGAATTAACGGTGTACTTACCGGACAAATAGCTCCGCGTGGTGGGTTGATTTCAGGTACTTCATCGGTAATGAGTTTTGAAGGATGGAATTGGGAAGATGCACAATACAAAGCTGATGATGGCGTACATTTAAACTGGCCTGAAGTGCTTCACAGAATACGCATTAATGAAGATGAATTAGGCGGATATACTGAAAACAAAAACTATAACAGGCAAGTACAAGTACTCACTAAATTCTTTGCCGATGCACAAGCTTATTGCCAGGATACCAAGCACGATGAGACCAATGTTAAATTCGAAGCTATGCGAGGCATATTTAATGGAAGCGAAACACTATTCATTCATGCTGACTTTGTAAAAGAAATACTGGCAGCTATTACTACCA
Source organism: Bacteroidota bacterium (assembly GCA_013285655.1). Classification (GTDB taxonomy): domain Bacteria; phylum Bacteroidota; class Bacteroidia; order JABEUT01; family JABEUT01; genus JABEUT01. The sequence goes on along the minus strand of JABDHI010000034.1, from coordinate 7,679 downwards.
TTAAAGGTTTTACCATTCCTAAAATAGTTTTGGTAGGTGGACGTGATTCATGGATGATAACTGACTTTTTAAAGAAAAATAACATTGCTGTAATTGTCCGCAGACTGCATAGCCAACCGGGCACACCTGAAGGCGATGTAGATGAAACCTACAAGCTACCTGCTGAACTTCAAAAGGCAGGAATATTATTCTGCCTCGGTACAGCCGGAGATATGGAACAGAACGCTACACGTAACCTACCCTTTTTAGCGGGTACCGCTGCTGCTTATGGTCTTTCGCCTGAAGAAGCAGTTGAGTCTATAACCTTAAATGCTGCTAAAGTATTGGGTATTGATGCACAAACCGGTTCGCTAGAACCGGGTAAAGATGCCACACTAATTATATCGAGCGGAGATGCATTAGATATGCGTACCAACAATATTATTTGGGCTTGTATAAAAGGTAAAGCTATTCAGTTGACCAGTGTACAAACTGCTTTGTACAATAAGTACAAGGATAAGTACGGATTGAAGTAAATAACTTCTCTTTTAAAGACTTAGAACTTATAATCTATTCCGACTGTTCCATTTGCAATTCCAATAGGAGTATTATTAGAACCATAATAAGAATACGTATCGAACATATTACTTGTAAATACATGCAAATATGAAGTTGCAATGCTGAGATATAAACTTTTCACAAGATGTATTTCATATTTAATACTTAGTTCCGCACCTCCACCTACATTAGTGTGGGAAGGTGTAGATTGAGTAAAGGTGTTATAACTAATATAGTTACCGTTAACAAATTTGGCAGTAAATGTTTCATTTGTAGCAGATTGGCCCAAAATAACGAGCCCTGAAATAAGGTTAATCTCTAATATGTTCCCATTTATAAAAGTCTTTGAATAATAAGGGCCGGTCAAAAACTCGCTAAAAAAATAAGTTCCTCCTGATGCCTTGTCGAGCTGGCCATCCTCTGAACTTTGTGAATAAGGGCTCTGCTCAAAATATTCATTATCCAGCCCATTGATATTAATTTTACTATCAACAAAAAATCCAAAGTGCTTAGATAATAAACAATTAAAATTCACTTGAAAACATATACCCCGGTCTGCAAAACCAACATTCCCTTCATAGGCGGCATTTTGAGTATTTCGGCCATATGCTTCAGTTGGCATTCCATATCCTAATTGTCCTCCAATATCAAATCTATAAGTGTGTTTCCCAGTATCTTTAGTTGCATGAATAGAATCTTTATTAGTAGAGCTATTCTGACCAAAAACAGGAACACTGATAATACTTAGAATAACTATTAATTGTTTAAACATTCGTGTGGATTTTAATTCTAAAGGTACTAATATTTGTCAACTTCGTTATTCTGACTGAATGATATAATCCATTCCGTTTTTTTGTTAGATTTGAATTATTAGATTATGTCCCTGCATTAACTAATATCACATTATGAAAGACTTAGGAAAAGCCCTATTTAATCTTCAGCGGTATCATATACTGCAAACCAAAGCAAACCTGCAAACACAAAATTTAGTCCCCGACCATTATGCCTATGCGTGGTACGCCGAGGTTTACCCGGTGCTCGACAAAGGAGCTTTGCACGAAGATTTAGAACCTCACTTCGCCATTACAGCCACACACGTTGAAAAAATAAAAAAGTATGCCGATGATGAATGGATGAATAGTAAAATGCATAGCTTCTACGAATTCGAAGATCATTTTGGATGCCGTAATGGAAATAAAGATGGCATTAGCAGAGAAGTTCTCATCAAAGTTTTACGTTATATGTTCTTAAAAAAACTCTTTGATGATATTTTCTGGAAGAAGCTTTTAGAAACAGCCAAGTTCCCAACCGAGGCTTCTGTTATTACGGCTAAGCTGAAGGATATAGCGTTAGTGCCTTAATTCATACCCTCTCCAAACCTCTCCCTAGAGGGAGAGATTTTTGGAATAAAAACATTCATTGAGTCCGCTCCTTAAGGGATGGATTTAGGTGGACAGGGCAGCTGTTAATAATCTATTTATCATTCTTTAGGACTCCATTCATCCTTACACTAACTTTGGATAGAATGTTCTTTACTTAATGAGTCCTGTTTTGTGATTTTGCGGGAAGCAAAAAATAAACTTTATAGTACGACGCAAAACGACATAAAACGACATAAAAAAAAATGGAAAGACGGGTTACAAAAAGCAAAAAATTTCGTCACTTAATTTTTGATTATCAATTAGTTGATGGGTACCAAAAATGCACAAGTGTAACCCGTGTTCAGCAGTTTTTATGGTGGTTAATAATTAAAGAGCTTAATAAGGCAATTTAAGCTACTAATAAACAGTCGAAACGAACTGACTATTAACGGCTTACTACTGACGACTATAGCACGGGTATTTTCATTACTTTTGCACTCCTATTAAAAAGACTGTGAACAATACATCAAATCCAAATGTTCATCCCAGCGCCATTGTTGACGAAGGATGTAAAATAGGCGAAGGAACCAAGGTATGGCATTTTAGCCATATTATGCCTGACTGTGTTATTGGTAAAAACTGCAATATCGGGCAGAACGTAGTGGTATCTCCCGGTGTTGTATTGGGTAACAATGTTAAGATACAGAACAACGTATCGATATATACCGGTGTAACCTGCGAAGACGATGTTTTCTTAGGTCCGTCGATGGTGTTTACCAATGTGGTTAATCCGCGTAGTGCAATTAACCGCCGTGGCCAATATGCCAAAACAACTGTAAAGAAAGGCGCTACTATTGGCGCTAACTCAACCATAGTTTGCGGCCATGATATTGGCGAATATGCCTTTATAGGTGCCGGTGCCGTAGTAACCAAACATATTAAGCCTTATGCATTGGTAGTGGGCAACCCTGCCAAGCAACTTGGCTGGATGAGCGAATATGGCCATCGCCTGAGCTTTGATAAAGATGGTATTGCCATTTGCCCTGAAAGCAAAGAGAAGTACAAATTAGAAAATGGCGAGGTGCACAAAATAAAAGCGTAGATGAGCGATAAGAAAATAAAGTTTGCGGTTATAGGATGCGGCCATATTGGCAAGCGCCATGCAGAAATGATATCGCGTAACGACGATAGTGAACTTGTTGCGCTTTGCGATGTATTACCTAAAGAAAAACTGGGCCTTGACGCATATCCTAACGTACCTTTCTTTCCTTCTGCCGAAGCTATGCTTGCATCGGGTATAGAAATAGATGCTGTTTCGGTTTGCAGCCCTAATGGATTGCATGCTACCCACTCGCTTAACGCGCTGGAAGCAAAGAAACATGTGATATGCGAAAAGCCGATGGCGCTTTCGAAAGCTGATTGCGAAGAAGTGATACATACAGCCTTGAAAGTGCACCGCCAGGTTTTTTGTGTAATGCAAAACCGTTACTCGCCGCCTGCAGAATGGTTAAAAGAATTGATTGAATCGAAAAAACTGGGCGATATATACATGGTGCAGCTTAACTGCTACTGGAACCGTGATGAGCGCTATTACAAGCCCGGTACCTGGAAAGGCAAGAAAGATATGGACGGCGGAGTATTGTTTACGCAGTTCTCTCACTTTATAGATATGATGTACTGGCTGTTTGGAGACATCGCAAACATCAAAGCGCACTTCTTCAACTTCAACCACAAAAAGAGCACCGAGTTTGATGATAGTGGTGTTGTAAGTTTTCAGTTTACCAAGCAAGGTATGGGTTGCATAAACTTTTCCACCTCGGTTTGGGATACTAACTTCGAAAGCAGCTTAACCATTATTGGTGAACATGGCACAGTAAAAGTTGGCGGCCAGTATATGGACAAGATAGAATACTGCCACATAAAAGATTACACCATGCCTAAACTGGCACCGACTAACCCTGCAAACGACTACGGGTCGTACAAGGGTTCTGCTGCCAACCACCATTACATTATTGAAAACGTAGTACGAACATTAAAAGGAGATTCAACCGTTTCGACCAACGCCCTGGAAGGACTGAAAGTGGTAGACATGATAGAAAGGATTTACGCCGCTAAAAAGAAATAACATGTACAAAGAGATTCTGGCCAAACAAAACAAAATTGCCCTTATTGGCTTAGGGTATGTGGGCTTACCAATTGCTTTGGCTTTTGCTAAAAAAACTAAAGTTGTTGGGTTCGATATTAACCGCAAAAGGGTTGATATGATGAAGAATGGTGTTGACCCAAGCGGCGAGTTACCGGCAAGTGATTTTGAAGGTTGCGATATTGAATTTACCGATTCACTGGATGTGCTAAAGCAAGCATCTTTCTACATTGTAGCTGTGCCTACCCCAATTGATCAGGCCAACAAGCCTGACCTTACTCCGGTTGTTAAAGCAACTGAAAGTATTGCTAAGGTTTTAAAGAAGGGCGATTATGTAGTTTATGAATCGACCGTTTATCCGGGCTGTACCGAAGAAGATTGCGTACCTATTTTAGAAAAGATATCGGGCCTGAAAATGGGTATAGATTTTAAGGTTGGCTATTCACCTGAGCGTATTAACCCAGGCGATAAACAACATACAATTACCAAAATATTGAAAATAGTATCGGGTTGCGATGCAGAAGCATTAGATACTATTGCGAATGTATATTCTATAATTGTAGAACCGGGCGTACATAAAGCTCCTTCTATAAAAGTTGCCGAAGCAGCTAAGATCATTGAGAATACGCAGCGTGACGTTAACATAGCTTTGATGAATGAGTTGTCCATCATCTTCAACCGAATGGATATTAATACCTACGATGTATTAGAAGCAGCAGGCACTAAATGGAACTTTTTGAAATTCTCACCGGGTCTTGTAGGTGGCCACTGTATTGGTGTTGATCCATATTATCTCATCCACAAAGCTGAATCATTGGGCTATCATACTCACGTAATTAATTCAGGCCGTTATGTAAACGACTCAATGGGGTTTTACGTAGCCAAGAATACAGTTAAGAAAATTATAGCAACAGGGAAAGACATATCAAAAGCCAAAGTATTGGTTATGGGCGCTACATTTAAAGAAGATGTAATGGACATTCGCAACTCGCGTATAGCTGATGTGGTGAAGGAATTAAAATCTTTCTCATTGAAAGTAGATGTTACTGATCCTTTAGCCGACTCTGAAGAACTGCACGAAGAATATGGCTTTGAACTGGTGAAGGAAATTGGCAAAGACTACGATGCAGTTATTGTAGCAGTTAATCACAAGCAATATTACAAGCACGATGAAAATTACTTTGCATCAATACTTACTCCTAAGGGGGTAGTTGTTGATGTTAAAGGCATGTACCGCAATAAGATCAGCAAATTCACCTATTGGAGTTTATAATCATTTTTAAATTAAAATCATGAAACGCGATTTTAAAACCATACTTATTACAGGAGGCGCAGGCTTTATAGGCTCGCATGTAGTAAGAAGATTTGTAAACAATTATCCTAACAGTAAGATCATCAACCTTGATAAACTTACCTATGCAGGTAACCTGCAAAACATTACCGATATTGAGAATAAACCTAACTACACTTTTGTAAAAGGAGATATTACCGATGGAGCCTTTATTGATAGCCTGTTTCAAAAACATAATTTCGATGCAGTAATTCACTTAGCTGCAGAATCGCACGTAGATCGTTCTATATCGAGCCCGACCGAGTTTGCTATGACCAACGTTATTGGCACCATGAATTTGTTGAACGCAGCTAAAAAGAGTTGGGCAAACAATATGGAAGGGAAGCTTTTCCACCATGTATCTACCGATGAAGTTTTTGGTTCATTAGGCGCAACAGGTTTCTTTACCGAAACAACCGCCTATGACCCACGTAGCCCCTACTCTGCTTCTAAAGCCAGTTCCGACCATTTTGTAATGGCATACCATCACACCTACAAATTACCGGTAACCATATCAAACTGTTCGAATAACTACGGTTCGCACCATTTCCCTGAAAAGCTTATACCGCTTGCCATACACAATATAAAAGAAAGTAAGCCTGTACCTGTTTATGGTAAAGGCGAAAACATACGCGACTGGTTATATGTAAACGACCATGCTTCTGCAATTGATACTGTGGTGCACAATGGAACCATAGGCAATACATACAACGTTGGCGGCCATAACGAATGGAAAAACATTGATCTTATCCACCTGCTTTGCAAAATAATGGATAAGAAGCTGAACCGTGCAGCGGGCACATCGGCTAATCTTATAACCTTTGTAAAAGACCGCGCGGGCCATGACATGCGCTATGCTATCGACTCATCTAAAATTCAAAAAGAACTTGGCTGGAAACCTTCGTTACAATTTGAAGAAGGCTTAGAAAAAACGGTTGACTGGTATTTAGCCAATGAAGAATGGTTGAAGAACGTTACATCTGGCGATTACCAGAAGTATTACGAAGGGCAATACGTGAAGAGGTAATAAAAAAGGCCTACCTAAGTGGTAAGCCTTCTTTCTAACTTATTGAGAATATTACTCAGTAATAGTTATTTTATTAATAACATCACCGGCAACAATCTTATCAATTACATCAAGACCTTCAACCACCTTACCAAAGCAAGTGTGTTTTCTGTCTAAGTGCTTAGTATTGGTGCGGCTATGGCAAATAAAGAACTGTGAACCACCTGTATTAGGCCCCGCATGCGCCATGCTCAATACACCTCTGTCGTGGTATTGGTTATTACCCGATGTTTCGCAACGGATAGTGTAACCAGGTCCACCTGTACCGGTACCGGTTGGGCAGCCACCTTGTATAACAAAATCAGGTATTACCCTATGGAACTTAAGCCCGTCGTAAAAACCAGCTTGTGCAAGTTTTACAAAATTCTCAACTGTTCCCGGAGCATCTTGCTCGTAGAACTCCACTTTCATTGTACCCTTTGCGGTTTGAATCTCTGCCTTTTTCATAATTGTATTTATTTATATTTTATTTTAATAACAGCCCCGCAATCCTGCGGGATTCGGAGTAATCTCTTACAAACAACCCATTCTACCGCCATCAACAGGCAGGTTAATACCATTCACATAAGCTGCTTCCGGTGATGCTAAAAATGCAACTGCGTATGCAATCTCTTCAGGCTTTGCAAAACGGCCTGCAGGTATCTTGCTTAACATATCGTTCTTTACTTGTTCTTCGCTCTTACCCGATTTTTTCGCTGTGTTGGCAACTATATCTGTTATACGGCTTGTTTCGGTTGCACCGGGCAGTACGTTGTTAACGGTTATACCAAACGGTGCCAGTTCAAACGACATCGTCTTTGACCAGTTAGCAACCGCAGCACGTATAGTATTTGATACCCCTAGACCCTTGATCGGTTCTTTAACTGAAGTAGATATGATATTGATGATGCGCCCGTATTTGTTTTTCTTCATCCCGGCCATTAACAATTGAACCAATGTATGATTACAAATCAAATGCCTTTGAAAAGTGTTCAAGAAGTCTTCGGGCTTAGCTTGGGTAATCTCTCCGCCACTTGGGCCACCCGTATTATTCACCAAAATATGAAACTCAGCATCATTCTTTAAATGTGCTTCCACACTTGCTTTTAGCTCTTCTGGTTTATCGAAGTTGGCCACAATATAGTCGTGCTTTTGTCCGGCAGTAGCAGGTAGCTCTTTTACTGCTGTTTTAAGTGCATCCTCATTACGCGCTACTAATGTAACAGTCGCACCCAGCTTTGCCAACTGCATTGCTGAAGCTTT
>JABDHI010000033.1 GCA_013285655.1 Bacteroidota bacterium | reverse complement strand
TCTTGAACCCTACCCATAAGGCCATAAGACTGAAAATTTTAAAAGATTCCTTCATCAATAAAATAGCCTCAATAACTTTTCTATTATAAATACCAAAATTACCGACGCTACCATCAAAATCTAGATCAGTTAGAAAAGCAAATATTTTATAAAATATTTTAGAAGTTATTCTTTTCATTAAACCGTCAGTACGGCCGCCACGTTTTGCAAAAACTATTTCATATCCTTTAATAGCTTCGTTATATAACTTAGGGATAAACGAGGGGTCATCTTGAAAATCACAATCCATAACCACAACCCATTCACCTGTTGAATAACTAATACCCGATATTATTGCATTATGCTGTCCAAAATTCCTGCTTAGTTTAACGCCTTTTACATTCGGGTTGTTTTGGCAAATGGCTTGTATTCGGCCCCATGAATTATCAGGGCTCCTATCGTCCACCAGTATAATCTCGTAATTGGGCGATATTTTGCTGATTTCCTCTAAAATAGCCGTAACTAGTTCATCTATCATTTTTTCAGCCCGATATACCGGTATTACTATAGATATATCAAGATTACTCGAGTCAGGAGTTTTCAAATTGCAATTTTTATTTTTTCTTTAATCCTTCTATTCAAAAATACTGAATTTTATGCTTATTATGTTTTTTGCAGCAAAAAAAAGAAATTCATTTATGCGTTGATCAAGCTTACCAATATATCTTCAAAAAAACCGATGTAACTACTTATAATAAAACTACCTAAGAAGTTTTAATTATAAACTCTTTTATTTTATCTAGCCCACATTTTATTTCATCAAGTTTTGAAGTGCCAATAGATATACGTACAAATTTATCGCAAGAATAGCCGTAGCCCAAACCAGGAACCACCGAGATATACTCTTCCGTAAGTAATCTAGTACAAAATTCTTCCGATGTTAATTTGGTTGGTATTATGGAAACAAAAAAGTAAAATGTAGCGCTTCCAGGAAGGCATTCAAGACCAATATCCTTCATGTATGCTGCCACCGCTTTACGTTTCTCATGCAACTCCTTCATCATGGGAACAGTATAGCTTAATATTTTTTCAAAATAATTAAGCACATAATATTCAAGTATGGTAGCAGGGCAAGTTATAAGGTGCTGGTTTATTTTCAACACATTATGTATCATCTTTTCATTAGATATAATATAACCCAACCGCCATCCTGATATACCGAAGTTTTTCGAAATAGAGTTGAATATGATAGTATGATTCTTCTCTTTATCAATACTACCTGGTGAGATGAACTTCCCGTCCATAACAAAATCGCTATAGGCCTCGTCGCTTAACAGCCAAATATTATGCTTTGCAGCGAGTTCCAATAAATAAGTTATTTCTTCTTTTGTATAAACATATCCGGTTGGGTTATGCGGATTATTTATAATAATTGCTTTTGTTCTTGGAGTTATATATTTTTCATAATCATATATACTCCTGTCGTAAGGAATTTGCACGGGAATACCATAAGCAAGCTTTATCTGCTCGGGGTAACTAACCCAACATGGCTCTTGAACAACTACCTCATCACCAGGGTTTAATATTGCCATTAACGCCATATATATGGCAATTTTTGAACCGGAAGTTATAAGTATCTCTTTATCAGAATTTAAAGGTATTGAGTACTGCTTCAGAAAATAATCAGCTAACTTTTTTCGTAATTCAGGTATGCCTAAAGAGTGTGAGTAATGGTAGATTTCAGATATTGGCAATTCGGCAAATGAGTACAACGGCACATCAAAAAAGGCTTCTCCCAAACTCATAACCAAAACTTTAACCCCTTTCCTTTTCAAATCATATACAATCGTATTATACTTAATTGACATTGCTTGCTCAGCATTTTCTGAAATATTCGAATATCTTCCCATAGAACTTATTCGTTCGTAATGTGTTAATCCTATTAATTGCCTTTTCAATTATGTATGAACTCTTACTTCGCTGCTAGAACAAGTGAGTTATTTGAATTTAGAGATTTCAAACAATACGTTTTTGTTACAAGAATCTAGTAAGACTTCACCATAGCTCAAAAATACTGATTTTTATGTTTGTGGTCTTATTTTTCATAAAGTGGTTAAAAGTCATTTTTTTAACTATTGCTTTGCTGTTTTTTTACGGTAACAATAACATATATCCAAAACATTCCACCACCGGTTATTATTCCAATAAGCATACCACCTAAAATATCTGATGGGTAATGAACCCCCAAATACATACGACTATAACACACTAATAAAACCCAACAAATCAGACTAATAGTCACTAACCATTTACGGAAAAGCAATATTATAAACACAGCAAAAGCAGTGGTATTTGAAGCGTGAGAAGAAGCAAAACCATACAAGCCCCCTATATAACCATTTACATAGTGAAGCTGACCTTGTAAGGTAAGGTTGTGACTTGGCCTGTATCTCATAATAATGTTCTTAAAAAGATGGTTCGATGCCTGATCGGCTAGTACTACTGCAATTATTGTGCAAACTATTGGTAACCAGCTGCGCTTACCGTATTTCTGTATAATAAAGTATGCTAATACAAGGTACAAAGGTATCCAGGTATAACGGCCGCTGGCATTCCACATTAAAGTATCTAGCGTATCGGAATGTCTGCTGTTTATCCATAGCAATATGGCATTATCAATATTTTTAAGGGTATCTATAAAAGGCATCGTACTGCAAATATATTGAGTTTAAGCCCCGAATAAACTGCCCCATTATTAGGCAGAGAAATGTATTTTTGTATGAAATTAGCAATCAAGCACAATGGCTGATATAATTAAGTTATTGCCCGATCATGTAATTAACCAGATAGCTGCCGGAGAAGTTATTCAAAGACCTGCATCTGCTGTTAAAGAATTGCTTGAAAATGCCATTGATGCCGGTAGTACCAAAATAAAGCTGATAGTAAAAGACGCCGGCAAAACCCTTATACAGGTTATTGATAATGGTTGCGGCATGTCAGAAACTGATGCTCGCCTTAGCTTTGAAAAGCATGCTACCTCAAAAATATCGACGGCTGAGGATATATTCGCTATACATACTAAAGGATTTAGGGGTGAGGCGCTTGCATCTATTGCAGCTATAGCATCTGTAGAGCTAAAAACCCGTAAAAAAGATAGTGATGTGGGTTGCCTGATAGATAACGAATATGGTAAAATGATTCGCCAGGAAATATGCCAGTGCGAACCTGGTACCTCTTTTACTATTAAGAACTTATTCTTTAATATACCTGCCCGTAAGAACTTTTTAAAGTCAGATACGGTAGAATTACGTCATATAATAGATGAATTGCAGCGTGTGGCCCTTGCACACCCTGAAATTGAGTTTTCTATGTATAACCAGGCCCAACAAGTATTTCATTTACCATCGGGTAATTTAAAACAGCGTATTATTAGCTTGTTTGGGAATAACTATGGCGAAAAGGTTGCTCCAATTTCAGAAGAAACTACATTATTGAAAATAACCGGCTTTATTGGCAAACCCGAATACGCTAAGAAGACCCGTGGCGAGCAGTTCTTTTTCGTGAATAACCGCTTTATAAAGAACAACTACCTGGGCCATGCGGTTCAATCGGCTTATGCTGAGCTAATTGCAAAAGATAGTACCTACCCTTCTTATTTTATATTTCTTGAGCTTCCGCCTAATAAGGTTGATATAAACATACACCCCACCAAGACCGAGATAAAGTTCGAAGATGAATCGGCTTTGTATGCCATACTCAAAGCAACGGTAAAAAGATCGTTAGGGCAGCATAATATTATAGCCCCACTCGACTTTAACCAGGAAATGTCGATTGAGATAAACCCGGTGCGCCCGGGAACTATTATGCGCCCGCCGCAAATAAACCTGACGAAAGGCTATAATCCGTTTACTGAAGAAGAAAAACAAAAAAATGTTAAGCCTTATGTAAAACCCAAAAGTACCGGAACTGATGTTGAATACCGTCCACCGGCAAAACGAGTTGAGGCACCTGTGCTGGAACACGAATTTGAGCAAGAAAAAGGTAGCGAAATAGATTGGAGTGAGCATTTGGGTTCGGCTTTTATTGTGGCTTCTATACATCATAAGTTGGTGGTTTTAGACCAGCAATTGGCATGGGAGCGGATATTCTATGAAGAGGCCCTGGCATCTATCGAAAGCAAAAAAAGTATTTTATCGCAAAAAGAGCTCTTCCCACAAACGCTGCAATTCCCTGCGGCTGACTTTGCTATAATTACCACTATGCTCGATGATATAAGAATGTTAGGGTTTGACTTGAGCGAGTTTGGTAAGCAAACATTTATTGTATATGGTATTCCATCAGGCGTCGAATCAGGTTCGGTACAAGAACTTTTAGAAGAGATACTAGAAAGCTTTAAGCAAGGCCAAACCAATAATGTAAAGAAACCAAGAGCAGAAGTATTATCAAAAATATATGCACGCAGAATGGCCTGGAGGAACTGTAAATTCTTGCAAAAGGAAGAACGCATTGAATTATTGGGTCGCTTGTTTGCATGCCAATCGCCGGCAATAGCGCCCGAAGGAAAGAAAATATTTATTGAACTGGCTGAAGAACAGATATTGGCCCTATTAAAAGACAAACCATAGTATGAGTAATTTTTTTCAGCAACAGGCACCTCGTTTCAGCGCTTTTCCGCCGGTGATAAAAAACCTGCTTATTGCTAATATATTGGCTTTCATTGCCACTTATGTGTTACAGTCGCAAGGGTATGACTTAGTAGAACACTTTGGTTTGCACTATTTCGAATCATCAAACTTTAAAATATACCAGCTAGTTACCAGCATGTTTTTGCATGGCGGGTTCTTTCACATATTATTCAATATGTATGGCTTGTGGTTATTCGGCCAAATGATAGAGAATTATTATGGCTCTAAACGTTTTCTGATATTCTATTTCGTTTGCGGTATTGGATCAGGCATTATACAAGAAGCCAGTCTGTATGTTTATTACCAGCATGTTCATCAAATGCTTGTAACATTTAATTCGGAGCCTAGTATGGCAGGCTTTAATGTGGTTGTAAGCAAATACTTCGCAGGAATTGGAGGATACCCTAGTCCGCAAAACATTGATGATGCTAAATCAATCTTAGCGGGGTTATACCAATTCTCAATAGATCATTCTAATACAATAGGGGCTTCAGGTGCAATATTCGGAGTGTTATTGGCATTTGGCTTTATATATTCCGAAGTGCGCTTGTTTATAATGTTTATACCAATACCTATTAAAGCCAAGTATGCAGTTGCAGGGTATTGCATTTTTGAGCTTTATTCCGGCCTTGCTGCTAATGCAGGCGATAACGTGGCCCACTTTGCCCACCTGGGGGGAGCATTATTTGGTGCCATAATGGTTTTATACTGGAGAAGAAAAGGTTGATTAATTTTGTAGTATGTCATTTCGTCAAGAAGCAGATAAATTATTAGGCAGAAATGCCGACAGCCTTACCAGGCTCATCATGATAAATGTTATTGTATTTATCCTTGCCAATATTTTCACCAATATTCCCGGCACAAGCTATTGGGTAAACTATGTTTCTCTTCCCTCCTCGTTTGCGATGCTGGCAAGGTATCCATGGACGATATTTACTTACATGTTTGTGCATGTAAACTTTATGCACCTGCTTACCAACATGCTTTGGCTGTATTGGATAGGTATCATCTTCATTGATTTTATGGGTGCTAAAAGATTGATATATACCTATATACTTGGTGGTATTGCGGGCGGATTACTTTATATAGCTACTTCCCCAATACTTTATCCGGGAAGTTTTTCATTCTTGATTGGTGCATCAGCAGGTGTTATGGCAGTAATAGTTGCGGCGGCCATGCTAGTACCCGACTATGAAATTATGTTACTCTTCTTTGGCCGTGTAAAGCTTAAATACTTAGCCTTAGCTGCATTTATTCTATCATCCGTAATTGATTTTAGTGTGAACAGTGGTGGCAAAATATCGCATGTGGGTGGTGCACTTTATGGCGCATTATTTTTATGGCAATACCGTAAAGGGGTTGATATATCGGGTGGCTTTGGAGACTTTATTGGTAATATTGGCAACATCTTTAAACGGAAGAAGCTTAAGAAAACAAGTGTTAATAGACATCGTGCCGGTGTCAGCGATTCTCATGAAAAGCAAAAGCGCATTGATGAGATACTTGATAAAATATCACGTTCGGGCTACGATAGCCTTTCGAAAGATGAAAAAGAATTTCTCTTTAAATCGAGTAAGAACAACTGATAAAACGTATAAGCCCCTTCAGGGGGGTGGGGTAAGACAAAATAAACTAATTAACCTGCACTAGTTTCTTAATGATGCCGTTCTGCCCAACTTGTACATTCAACACATACACTCCGGCTGTTGTACCTTTAAAACTCAACTGATGTTCACCTGCTGATTGCATTTCTCCCTTTACCAGTGTAGCAACTTCTTGGCCGGTTATATCAAACACCCTAATGGTAACTCTATCGTCCTGCAATAAGGTGTAATTTATCATAACCTTGTCGGTATAAGGGTTTGGCCATGCATTTACCGATACATTGCTGCCATTTATAGCAGCAAAACCCAAATTGCAATTTACATGTACTGTATCTAAGGGACTGCCTGATATAACCAGGAAATCTTCAGCAAACGATTGGTAATACATATTGGCGATAGTATCGTTATGTATTATCACTGTATTCTCATCATTCGTTGTATTAGCTGAACCCGTCCAGTTATGCGAGCCGGTTAAAACCAATGGATCGGAACAAGCGTTAGAAGGATCCACGATCAAGTATTTATCGTGGTAAATATCATTGCCGGTATATACAGTTAAATTAGTTGCAAGGTAATTGCTTAATATGTTGTATGCCCCGTATTGCAGACTATATTGATCCATAACACAAGCAGCAAATGCACCCCTGTTATATGCAGCGGTAATAGCGCTCGCGTCGCTTGTTTCCGAAAAAGCGTACATGGCACTGTATATATCGGTATTGGTAGTAGCAATGTGCTTTTCAATCTGCTGATTTACACTATCTGTCGGGCTGAAATATAATTCAATTTGAGAGCCTCCAACAGTAAATGTATGTTGTGAAACAGAAGGTTTATAAGGTCCGAATTTTGATAAAGTAAGATTAGGAGCACCACCATGCGCCGTATCACCCCACATATAATCAAACTCCTGAGTATAAGCTAAGGCTAGTTGTTTCGATTGGATGGTCAAGTTATTATTATAATCTCCTGTGTTCATATAACTGCTCCAATCCGCAGAACCGGTCCATACAATAGCTTGGGTGCTATCTGGTGAGTTAACATCTATTACGATAAACTTATTATGCATAATATTATAGTTGCCTCCTGTTGGGCTACCCAATGTTGGTATTTTACTGTTCAATAGTTTCAATCCCGAATTTGGCGCACTTCCATCATGTATCCAGCGCACTTTAACACCCCTAGCATATGCATTATTAATTGCGGTTGCAAACTCGCCTACTCCACCTGAATTATATGCTGTGTAGTCATATTGAGCAACATCAACTGTGTACTTGGCGCGGTTAATGTATGCCGACATGGTATCAGACAGCGTATTGGTTATATACGTAGCCTTTACACCATTCGACCGGGAGGTATCAACAGGATGATTAAAGAACACCTTTATTTTATCTGTTATAACCTGTTGGGCCTTTACGTTACCACCAAGTAAAAAAGCTAAAAGAGTAAAAGTAAGTATCGGGGTTTTCTTCATTTTTATTAGTTTACCGATACTAGTTTTGTTGTATATGTATTTGTGCCTTCTTGTATTTTCAACAGGTAAACCCCAGCACCATTGGCGGCGAAATTGAAAGTATGTAAACCTGCTTCAAGCATTTTACCATTGGCCAGCGTGCTTATTTTTTGCCCCATTACATTATATACATCTATGGTAATGTTTGCGTCTACCAATAAATTGTAGCTAATAGTAGCATTACCGTTAAATGGATTTGGATACACAGTAACATGTGAAGCAATATTATTTAATGCATTTATACCGGCAGAACAAGTGTTGGCTATTTTGGTTGGAGATGTACCGCCTATTGTTTTAAAATCGGCAGCAAAAGCCTGTAAGTATAAATTAGCAATAGTATCGTTATGCACTATTACAGTATTCTCGTCATTCTCGGCATCAGCTGAGGCAGTCCAGTTATGAGAACCTGTCAATACCATCGGGTTATCGCATGAATTAGAAGGATTCACAACCAGGTATTTATTGTGATACAGATAAGTAGCATTATTATAAGCTGCAAAATTACTTCCTAAGCCATTAGGTAATGTAGTTGTAAACGGAGTTGAACCCTTACTCGTATATGCGTCAAGAATAGCATATGCCGAAGCACCTGCACTCTTTCTGTTTACTATGTCTGTAGCATCTGTAGTTTCAGTAAAGTCGTTCATACCACAATACAGGTCAACTTTCGCGCTATTAATAACATCTACAATATGGTTATTAGTGCTGTCGGTAGGGCTGAAATAAACTTCTACTTCTGAACCACCAATAGTAAACCTGTGTATACCTGAATTAGGCTTACATGATCCAAACTTTGCCGAAGTAGCATTAGCAGCAGCGCCATGTGTTGTATCGCCCCACATTATATCAAACTCGTGTGTAAATGCCCTTGCTAATACTTTCGACTGAAAGATAATGGCGTTATTATAATCGCCCGATTGCATGTTGGCATCCCAATCGGCAGAGCCGGTATATGCAATAGCATCTGTTGAATCAGGGGAATACTCATCTATTATCACAATTTTATCGTGCATAATATTATAGCTTTCACCATTGCAAGCACTGCCATTTTTCACAGGGCTTGAATACAATGGAATTGACTTATTAAGCAGGTTTACCCCTGTATTGGTGGCTGCTTCGTTTCCATCTTGCAGGTAACGTACTTTAACACCTCTGGCGTAAGCAGCATTTACCGCAGCAGCAATAGGGTCTCCTGTGTATGTTTCATATTCATATTGTGCCAGGTCAACACTATACTTTGCTCTGTTAATATATGCGGCAAGGGTATCGAACATGCTGTTCTTTAATTGAACAGCATTGACTCCGTTTAGGGCGTATGTATTATCAACTGGCTGGGTAAAGTAAACCTTTATATACTTTAAGATATTTTGTTGAGCATTTACTTCAGCTATCGATACAATAGCAATAGCGAGGGCAGATAATAATTTAATCTTTCTCATAAAACGTTACAGGGTTAAGTTTTTGTAAAAATAACCGTCCTGCCAACCGCCTGTGTTAAGCAAAAATTATGGAGATGTTAATTCAATAAAAAAACCCCGCAATATTGCGGGGCTTTCAGAGCTACTTATAGGTTAGTTTATTGGGCTTTTACAAGCTTGCGGGTATAGATACGTCCATTTTCAGTAATCTGCAAAATGTAAATTCCATTTGTGGCACCATTAAACTGGTAAATGTGTTGGCCTGCTTCAAGTTTTTCATCAACCAGGGTGCTTACCTTTTGTCCCATAACATTGTATACACACATGGTTACGTTTGCATTTTGAGCCAGGTCGTAAGTGATGTTTACACTTTCTTTGTAAGGATTAGGAAACACATCAATCTTAGATTCGTTATTAGAAATTGTATTTATACCCGTAGGCTTGCACGGGTTTTTGGGTGGAACAACCGAAGCTTTACCAATAGTTTTAAAGTCGCCGCCAAAAGATTGCAGATATAAATTAGCTATAGTATCGTTATGCACTATTACACTATTCTCATCATTTTCAGCATCAGCCGATGATGTCCAGTTATGGGAACCGGTAAACACCTTGGGGTCGTCGCAAGGAGCCGAAGGATTCACGATTAAATATTTATTGTGATACAAGCAACTGCTACTCACAAATCCTGCAAAGTTTTTACCCAATCCGTTAGGAAAAGTTGTTGTATATGGTGTATATGTTCCGCTACTGAAATTATCGAGTATAACATATGCAGTTGCTCCTGCAGTCTTTTGGTTTACTATATCTGTGGCATTAGTAGTTTCTGTAAATGTAAACATGCCACAATAAATATCTACGTTTGCTGTACCAATAGTACTTATTATCTCATTATTCACTCCGTCAGACGGGCTGAAATAAAGTTCAACCTTTGAACCGCCAATAGTAAATGTATGCGTACCTGAATTAGGTTTGCATGAACCAAAAAGAGCCTTAGTTGAGTCACATGCTGCACCGTGAGTAGTATCGCCCCACATAATATTAAACTCATGAGTAAAAGCTTTAGCAAGAGCTTTTGACTGGAACACAATTACGTTATTATAATCGCAACTACTCATAGCATCATCCCAATCTGGTGAACCGGTCCAAACCCAGCTATTGGTTGAATCTGGTGAATACTCGTCAATGATCACAAATTTGTTGTGCATTATATTATAGCTTTCACTATTGCATGAGCTACTGCTTTGCTTAGGGCTAACCAAAATAGGAATAGGGTTTGCTTTGCACATAGCCTGCACACCGGTATTTTTAGTTGAGTAGCTGTAATCCTCTATATAACGAATCTTTACACCTCTTTTATAAGCTGCATTAATAGCAGTTAAAATAGGATCAGTACCTGTTAAAGATTCCCATTCGTATTGTGCTATATCGATAGTGTATTTTGCTTTGTTAATATAAGCTGCCAGCGTATCAAAAATGGTATTATTACAATATACAGCATTTATACCGGTTGTCGATAATGTATTATCTACAGGTTGTGTAAAATAACACTTAATATATTTAGTGATATTTTGCTGTGCACCTGCATGCATTGTAAGACCAATAAAAACAGCCATTAAGGGAGTAAGTATAACTTTCTTCATAGGGACTAAGTTTTAGTTAAGCGAAGCTACTAAACAGTAATTTAATATTCAAGTAACATTAGAGAAATCTAATGACAGTATTGAGTAACAATTGAAAAACAATCAGTTAGCCAATATACTAATCTAAATTGATTTAGTTTTTCAATTATCAGGAAAATACACAACCCAATTCGTAATATACTTTCTTGATTAATCTTTCTCTAATTCAAAATTCTCTTCGAGAGAATATGTACCCATTGTAGATTCAGGCAGCTTAACCGTTTTGGTTGTTGGCTTATAACCTTTGGCACTCGCCTTTACTTTATAAGTAGCGTGGGCTTTAAGGGTTATATAGTATTTGCCTTCGCTGCTGGTAGTAAGGTTAATTTTCGTTCCGGTACTATCAGTGATGGTTATAGTAGCCCCTTCGATGGTTTTGCTTTTTTGATTTAGAACGGTACCACGCAATATAGATAAACCCTTCGGGTGTTTGCTCATACTGTCTGCTGCCAATACAGGGTATTGTGTAAGATCCACCATATATAAGTCTCTTCCTCCTTGCCCACCCTTTCTGTCGCTTGAAAAGTAACCGGTTTTAGCATCTATCGATATGGTAAAATTCTTTTCGTTACTAACTGTATTAATAGGGTAACCTAAGTTAACTGCTGTACCCCATTTGCCACTATCGCTGGCAGTAGATTTAAATATATCATAACCACCCATACTGTTATGGCCCTGAGAGCTAAAGAACAAGGTTTTTCCATCAGGAGCCATGCTAGGAGCTCCATCGTCATAAGGTGTATTAATAGCAGGGCCTAAGTTAACCGGCTCGCTCCACTGTGTCTTACCTAATTTATCCGACCTGTATATATCTGCCTGGCCATATCCGCCTGGTTTTTCGCTCATAAAGTATAATGCGCCTCCATCAGGAGAAAGTGAAGCTCCATCCTCGTAATAACTTGTATTAACAGGATGGCCTAATGTTACCGGGCTGCCATAAGCACCTGAGTGGGCCTTTTTAGCCACAAAAATATCTCCGCCCGAAGCATCCGACCCATTATTTTTAAACATAAACAGGTATAAACCATCCGCAGAAACACCCGTTGCGGCATTCTGGGCATAAGGTTCATTTATATCGCCTTGCATCATGTACGACAATCCCCATTTGTTGGTAGTAGAATCCCATTCGGCTGAGTAAACATTATCGAACGCAGGTGGAGTTTGACCGTCTTTAACATGTCCGGTTGACATAGAAGGACGACTTGAAGTAAATATTAAGGTTTTGCCATCGTTGGCAAGTAACGGAGATTTATCATCATATTCAGAATTGATGGAAATACCCATATTGGTAACATTAGCTTTAACCGGGCTTGCTTCTAACTTTTTAGCTGTAGCAACCTGGCCTAAATAATAATCCACTTCCGATTCCTTTATCACTTTCGGGTTGTCGGCATACTTCTGCTTGTACATTTCAAGTTCTTTCTGTGCCTTATCAAGCATATTCGATGATAAGTAAGCCTGCCCCAAATCGAGGTGTAATTCATCACCTGCATTAGGGTCTATATTTTCTGCTTTTTCAAGATTACTAGTCGCATTATCAATATCGTTTAGTGAAAGATAGGTTTGCCCCAGGTGAAACAATATAGATGCATCGTTAGGCTTAGCTGTATTGGCTTCTTTATACAAAGCAAGCGCCTCGTTCCAATCGCCCCTTAAGTAATCCTGGTGGGCATTAAACAGTTTAAGGTCGATGCCTGTTTTATCTATAATATTGGTATTATTATTTTGAGCAACACTAACGGCTGCAATAGCTACAGAACAAGTAATTACGCTTAGTAATTTTTTCATAGATAGTACTTTATTGGGTCAAACACATTTGTTTAATTTGAACACACTTTTCCAATAAAACGAAAATAGCAATTTTTCTTGTACGAAATAGTAAAACAAAGAAAAACAGGTTTAGATTGAAACTGAACTTACTCTATCACAACTTTTAAAGAAGCCTGATACTTCATTTGGGCATTGAATGCCTTTAGCAAGTAAACGCCTTGTGCAAGCCCATTGCGAGAAAATTGACACTCTTTACCCGAGCATTGCAGTTCATCGAGTTTCCGTCCTGTAATATCGTATAACTCCAAATAATGCGTACCTGCTTCATTAAACAAAATGGTTGTTGAAACAGAAAATGGATTAGGAAATAGAACTATAGAGTTATTATTAGTAAGATTATTAATTCCGGTAAGCACTTGCATATTTACTGTAAAGGTTGCCGAATCAGAACATTTATTAGCTGATGTGCCATACACAGTATAGGTAGTAGCTGTAGTTGGAGATACTATTAAGGTGTCACTTGTACTATTTGTGTTCCAAGTGTAATTTGTAGCGCCTGAGGCTATAAGTGTATCTGGCAAGCCAACTATAACGCTATCCTTACCGGTTATGCTTACTGTTGGCGAAGCAACCGTAATAACAGTATCTAGTGTATCGGCAGTTAAGCCATAAATGTTCTTCATAATTACCGAATATTTTCCTGCGCAAGTTCCGCTTATAGCTTGTGTATTACCGGCACTTGTAACACAACTTATTCCAGGTCCTGTCCATTGATATGAACTAGCTCCTGACGGCGCTGTTAATGTTACAGGTAAGTTGCAGACGGCAGTAGGAGATACAGTAATTTGAGGCTTCCCTATCCTAGAATCAAAATACGCATACCCAAAATGGCCGCCCTGGCCACAATCAGATGCAATAGCAATTACTGTTACGCATTGGCCCATATACTTTTGAAGATGAACAACGCATGTTGTCCAAGGCAAGTATTGTGTTTGATATCCGTTAATATCCTGCTGAATAATTTGCCAACCAACCCCATTAACAGCACCTGCAACCTCCAAATAATCGGTACTTACAATAGTATCACCATTTTGAGCAAGCACTGCCACAATAAAATAGGGTTGTTGATGATAACAATGCGAAGGGTTTTCTAAAACAATTGCAAAACTATAATAGAAATAAGAATTGGTATCGGATACAGTAAACGATTGTTTCAAAAATGCGACTCCAAAATTAGGTGCGGAGATTCCAGCACCAGCAATACTATCTCCAATCATGGCTGAATACTTAAAGCCGGGGCAAACTTTAGGTATTCCTGTTACGGTATCTTTTCCGCCCGACTCTATAGTTACCTGATAGTCATTGCCAGTTGAACTATCTGGCCCGCCAGCTTTTGTGCGACCAGTACCAACTTGCCATGTAACAGGACTGTATGAAAAAGCTGCTGGCCCAGGACTACATGTTACCATACTTTCAGATGAACAATCAGCATACCCACAGGTCCAGCCTGATAGTGTGCCATTTTCAAAACCCAGATTGTCGTTGGCCGGGTTGCAGGTGCCTGTAGGATTAAGAAAACGTCTTGGCTTAATTGATTCAGTAATTTTAGATGGCGAATTAACTTCCAAATCTCTAAACTCGTTGAATAATCGAGCATATTTATTAACTATACCGGTTTCTAATTGATCTAAATATGCTGCATCCGGAGTATTATGAGTTTCATAATAATTGAAAACACTATTTAAATCGTTAGCAATTATATCAACATAATACTCCCTGAATTTGTCAAACTCAGTTTCAGACATTCCGGTTGTTTGTTTTAGCTTTTGATAAATTTCGTCTCTGGCATTTGAAGTAGATTGCTCAATTTCTTCAACATCAATTTTGCTTTGGGCAAACAAGGCAAAAGAATTACAAGTAATCAATAGGAATAATAGTAGTTTTTTCAATGTGGTAGGGGTTTATAGCTTCAAATATAAACAAAAAAAAGGGAGAAATAATCTCACTCCCTTTCTAAATACCCAATACTCTGTACCTAATACTATTTCGCGTCCATACTCTCAATACTGCGCTTAATAATATCAACAGCCTCTAAAATCTGTTCCTTATTAATAATAAGCGGAGGAGCAAAACGAATAATATGCTGGTGCGTAGGTTTAGCAAGCAGACCATTGTCGCGTAGTGCAAGGCACACGTCCCAGGCTTCTTTGCCATTCATGGGCTTAATTACTATGGCGTTCAGCAGGCCTTTACCACGTATGGTTTCTATCCTTTCTGACTTTATCTTCTTTAATTCCGAACGGAACAACTCACCCATTGCAGCAGCATTCTCTGATAATTTCTCATCGTGTACCACTTCTAATGCTGCAATTGCAATTTTAGCAGCCAACGGGTTACCACCAAAGGTAGAACCATGCTCGCCGGGCTTAATGCAAAGCATAATATCATCATTAGCCAACACTGCCGATATTGGGTATACCCCACCCGACAACGCTTTACCTAATATTACCATATCAGGCTTTACATTTTCGTGGTTAACACAAAGCAATCTACCTGTACGTGATATGCCGGTTTGTACTTCATCTGCAATAAATAATACGTTAGCCTTTTTACATACCTCATAGGCAATTGCCAGGTAACCTGCATCTGGTACCATAACACCAGCTTCACCTTGTATAGGCTCTACAATAAAGCCAGCCACATTCTTATCTTCTAAAGCCTTTTTTAATGCATCGATATCATTATAAGGTATCATTTCAAAACCGGGAGTATATGGCCCAAACTCGTTACGAGCGTCAGGGTCAGTACTCATAGATACGATGGTGGTTGTGCGCCCATGGAAATTGCCATTACAAGCTATTATTTTGGCTTCGCCTTCAGCAATACCTTTCTTTTTGTAAGCCCATTTGCGGCAGAGTTTAATAGCAGTTTCTACAGCTTCGGCACCGGTATTCATAGGTAATACCTTATCGTACCCAAAATATTCGGTTATAAACTTTTCATACTCTCCCAACGAATCGTTATAGAACGCACGTGAAGTTAGTGTTAGCTTGCTGGCTTGCGTAACAAGTGCATTAATTATTTTAGGATGGCAGTGGCCCTGGTTTACAGCCGAATATGCCGAGAGAAAATCGAAATACTGTTTGCCATCAACATCCCAAACGTAAACGCCTTCTCCCCTTTCCAGTACTACCGGTAATGGATGATAATTATGTGCGCCATATTTGTTTTCAAGCTCCATTGCATGGGCTGCCTTTTTACCTGTCGATGTCATAGTTTCCATAGTATTTCGTTTTGCTCTTTATAGCTTACAAAGTTAGTAATTATAGATTTGGGAACAAATAGACCACCGATAACGGATAAATGACCATAGTAGACAGTGAAAATCCGCCAAATCTGTATCATCCGTGTTCTATCACCTTAAATACCGATATTTGTCCCTCTTTAAAATAATTATGCCAGTAAACCCGATAGCAGAGAACGTAGAAGCCATAGATATAGGAGAAGGTGGCAGGGCCGTTATACGCCATAACAATAAAGTTATATTCGTTAAGGGCCTTGTACCCGGAGATATAGCTAATGTAGAGATATTAAAGAGCAAGCGCAAACATTCTGATGCAAGGTTGTTGAAGTTGGTAACTCCATCACCACTTAGGGTAACGCCCCAATGCCAGCATTTTGGCAGTTGTGGTGGTTGCAGCTGGCAAAACCTCGATTACAAATCGCAGTTAGAATTCAAACAAAAACAGGTTGAAGCTGCTATACAACGTATTGGAGGTGTTCAGGTAGAAAAGTCTTTCCCCATATTAGGCTCTGCTGACATTTACCATTACCGCAATAAGCTTGAATTTACATTTTCGAATAAGCGCTGGTTGCCTCATGAAGAAATGAACGAAAGCAATTTCAACCAACCCGGCCTTGGCTTTCACGTACCACGTTTGTTCGATAAAGTTATAGATATAAAAGAGTGTTTTTTACAACCCGAACCCTCGAATGCTATACGCATGGCGGTGCGAGAGTTTGCTGTAAAAGAAAACATGCCGTTCTTTGACATTCGCTGGCAGGAAGGCTTTTTGCGTAACCTGATGGTGCGCACTACAGTTACCGGTGAGCTAATGGTGGTCTTCATATTTTTTAAAGAAGACAAAGAGATGCGTGAGAAGATAATGGATCATATTGCAGAGAAATTCCCTGCAATTACTTCGCTCATGTATATGATAAACCCGAAGAAGAACGATAGCATTAGCGACATTGAAGGGCAACCCTATAAGGGCTTACCTTATATTACTGAGCAACTGAAACTACGTGATGGAAAAGCCTTGAATTTTAGAATATCGCCACAATCGTTCTTTCAAACTAATACTGCGCAAGCCAATGCATTGTATGCAAAGGTTAGCGAGTTTGCCGGTTTAACAGGCCACGAAACCGTATTTGACCTATATACAGGCTGTGGCACGATTGCAAGCTTTATAGCAGCCGAAGCCAAACATGTAACCGGTATTGAATATGTAGAACAAGCCGTGGTTGATGCACGCTTAAATGCTCAACTCAACAACATTACCAATGTAGATTTTCATTCAGGTGATATGAAAGACATGCTAACCGAAGAGTTTTGCCGCCAGCATGGCATGCCGCAAGTAGTTATTACCGACCCTCCGCGCGGTGGTATGCACCCAGATGTGGTTTCAGCATTACTTAAAATAGCGCCTGAAAAGATAGTGTATGTAAGTTGCAGCCCGCCTACCCAGGCCCGCGATATTGCTATGATGAGCGAAAAATATTCTGTTACACTTATGCAACCTGTCGATATGTTTCCGCATACAGGTCATGTAGAGAATATTGCGCTGTTAATTAGAAAGTAATATTAATATCATAGATTATCGAACAACTCTTTGTCTATATTGATAATGAATGTAATTCGGTTAGATGAAACCCATTCAATTCTTTCCGATGTGAGTGGAATATTCCATCCATAGTACAAACCAAATACACCTAAACAGGTCAATCCCACTTCCGGGCTAAACCTTAGGTCGTGCAATTTAAAATCGGTATAATCTATTACTGATAGCCTTGCGCCAAACAAAGCAAAATCGAATTCACACGACAATTTAGGGCCAAGTAAAAACCGGTTGGAATTAAAGTTAAATTCAGTTGATAGTTTCGTCCCTGCATATCCAATAGGTGTGCATGGGCCATACAGTGCAGTTCCGTATAAAAGGCCGGATTCACCTAAAAACTGTTTCTCATAAGATACTCCGCCTGAAAACCCAAATTCTTGTGAATAAGCAACATTGCAATTACCTATGAAAATAAAAAGCAGAAAGCTCTTAATTACCAGTCGCAATATATTTTCATTTCTCATAAAATCAAATATACCACAATAAAAAAACCCAGTCTTTGTTAGACCGGGTCTTTTATATCGCTTAGTTGAAACCTTACGGGATTTCTACCAACCTTACAGGGTTGGACTTTTTTCTGGGTGCCTTACGGGGCCGCCGGATAACCTTATGGGGTTACCACTCTTTTGTTTTGAAACCTTACGGGGCTTCTGCCAACCTTACGGAGTTAGCGCTGTTGATTAGAATGTGTTTTTACTTACCTGTATGATATAAAGAACGTTTTATGAATACAAAGTAAATGCATGCAGAAGCGATCGACTGTGACTGCCGTCAGTTTGTATTATGATTATCGTCATGCTTTAAAACGATGCGCCAAAGCCTAAGTAAAAGCTTCTGCCCATAGCAGGTATAATGCCCGGGCCCGGATATTCAACCGTGCGCAGGGTGAAGTAACGCGCATCTGCCACGTTGTTAATGCCAAATTTAATATGATAATTTTTTATCTTCAAGGTAGACGACCAATCCATAACCCGGTATGCAGGTATTATACCAACCAACGCGCTTGGGTCGTATACTGTATTATTCGCATCGGTATATTGTTTAGCTGTATTACTAATCAGGAAAGTAGTAGAGAATGTTTTGTATTGATAGGTTACACCAAAGCGCTCAATAGTAATCGGTGCATACTCTGCCCAATTGCCTTTATAAACACCATCAATATACTTAGCCTGATCATATGAGAACGAGTTAAAGAAACTCAGTGTGCCAATTTTCGATGCATGCGTAAACATCTTCACCACATTCAGTTCCACATACGTTTCTACACCCTGGTGTATGGCATCAGCTACATTGGTTTCGTAGCTATAGTAACTTGTACCGTTTGCGGTTGGCAGGTATTCAAAAGCAATTACGTTATTGTACCGCATTAAAAATGCACCCACGTCAAAATTCAAAAAATCTTTCACACTCCCTGTCCACCCCAAATCGATATTATAACCGGTAATATCTTTAAGGTTAGGATCGATTTTAGCAAGCGTATCATAACCCAATGGATATTGGTATGAATACTCTATTGGTGTATACGCTTGTGATGCGTTTGCATAAATGTGTGTGGCATTAGTAGTTCGGAATTGTATACCAAGCCCTGCCAATGGTATGTACCGCGACTTACTTTCATTTACATTTATCAGCGAATCATCATCGGTACTCACATAGCCCTTAGCACTCGATTTTAAATACTCTAACCTGAAGCCGGGAGTAACAGATAGCTTATTACCAATATGAAAAGTGTTCTCGACAAATGCTGCAACATTAACACTGGTAAAGGTTAGGTCGTTTCCATAATAATTAGCTGAATCGGTATAATTAAAATCCGATCCTGTTGTACCTGTTCCACCTTCTTGCCTTATCATGCTTCCTGCATAAAAGCGGACACCAATGCCCAATACCTGTTTTCTTCCACCGATATTGTAACTACTTAATAACCTTAATTCGGTGGTACTGTTTCTAAAGTACTCATGTTCTACTTCACGTTCATCGTAAGTGAGTGTTACGGGGTTAATACTATCCTTCGATTCCGGGCCGCCATCTTCGCTTCGCCATAAAATACTACGCGAACTTCTGTTATATGCTGATTTGAGCGACAGTGTTGTATTATCGTTTATCTTATAATCGGCAGTAAGCGCCATTACATTCCATGGTGTAGTCAACCAATTACGCGAACGGAAGGATTGGTCAGGGTTTTCGTTAAACTCAGCATCATCTAATCCACCGGGCATGTGTATTTTATTACGCAGTAAAGAATATTCAAGCCCGATCTTCAACTTATCGCTGGCTTTATATTGTACACGTCCAAAACCGGTTAGCTGTTCGTAATCAGAATTAGGCCTCCATCCATTGGTGTGGTTGCCTTCTACAAACGCATAATAGCTCCACTTTTTATAAGTACCACCAACAGAATTAAACAGATTCATTAAGCCATAACTACCTGTCGTCTCTTCAGTAGTAAACTCAAAAGGCTTATCGGTTGGTGCTTGTTTAATAATGTAATTAATGGTGCCGCCAAATTGCGGGCCAAACTCTAATGCCGATGCACCGAGAGTCACCTCTACTCGCTCCACTGCTTCCAGTGGCGGCAAATAATACGATTCAGGGTAACCATATATATCACCTGTAATGTTATACCCATTTTGGCGCGTGTTGGTCTCAATAGACTGTGTGGGGTTCAATCCTCTAAAACCTATACCATTCGAAGGAAAACCTTCACCTTCGGTTTCTGAATAGTTTGAACCCGGAACCCTACCTAGTACTTCACGAGGATTATCTTGCGCTGCGTTGGCATTAAGACTATCAAGCGTCATCACTTCAGTCTTTTTACCTGCATATATAACATTGTCATGGGTTTCGCTCAAATGGCCTATGCCTGTTATAGCTACCACTCCATTTACAGTAACACCGTAAAGCTCATACACCTTATTCAATGATTCAAAATCGAGTTTTACCGTGGAGTTATCTTTTACCGTTACAGGTTTCGATGTCATACTATACCCAACTAGGTTTGACACCAGTGTATAATTACCCGCAGGAACATTTTTAATTATGTAATACCCTTTACTATCGGTAAGTGAAGTAATGTTTTTCTCTTGCACTGTTATGCTCACAAATTCTACAGCCTTGCCAGAGCTGTCTTTGACTGTACCCTCAATATTACCTTGGCCAAAAGCATTATACCCGAAAAACAAAACACCAACAACAAAAATCCATTTCTTTATAGCTCCCATATTCTCTTTCTGTAATTCAAATTTGATGGCGCAAAAGTAGTTTCTATTTACTATAGCTGGCAATACTCTGTAAATGGTATATACATACCTAAAAAAGGGTAGCAGGTGCAAAATCATACCATAATTAAGCAAAACAAATACCATTTTTTTGGTATTAGGTGTGTTTTCAATTAGCATATCTTTGCAGCGCTAAAAAAAACGAATGAACCCGATAAAAGTAATTGTTGCAAGTAATAACTATCTGCTTAAAGCCGGTATGGAGGCTTTAATAGAAAAGAGCAATGATTTTACCCTGGTGGCTGATGCAAATAACGAAGAGGAACTGTTTAATGTAATATCTGAAAGTAAGGCTAAGGTTCTTGTACTTGATCTTTCTACAATAAACTATAGCCACGATTTGATACGCAAGCTTAAAAAGGCAGAGCCTTTTGTTAATATACTTGCCTTTAACAACCAGCAGCCGAAACATTTTATTGCCAAAGCACTCGAGCAGGGCATTACCAGTTACCTGATGATGCATTGCGACAGGGAAGAAATAACCGAAGCCATTAGCAAGACTGCCAAAGGCGAGCGTTTTTTATGCGGACAAATTGTAGAAGTGCTTATAGGTGGTAGCAATAAAAGCCAAACCCACGATAGTAACTGCCCGCTTTATTCTTACTGCGGAGGTGTGAACCTCAGCGACAGGGAAATGGAAATTATAAAGTGTGTAGCTGAAGGTTATTCTAACCAGGAGATTGCTGATAAATTGTTTTTAAGTGTGCACACCATTACCACGCACCGCAAAAACATTATGAATAAGCTAGGCATTAATAATACGGCACGACTGGTTATGTACGCTGTTAGAGAACAGCTGGTATCATCAAACTAATACATTTTTTTTAGCAAACACCTTACTTCTTTTACTTGCAGCAAAAAGCGCAAGCTATTAAAGCAAGGCAGCTAAAAAATACCACTATACCTAAAACGCTCAATACCCTGCGTTTCGACGATATAGAATCATTATCGTTAACTTGATGTGATGTAAGCATTTGACCTGTAGATTTATCCCCCATTAATAATCTCTACGCAAAGGACTAACTTTTGGTTACAATAAAAGTTGACCTATATCAATTTAGTTAAAAACTGATAAATGTCAACTAATTCGACTTAGATGGGCCTTTTAATGTATGATAGAATACCGGCTGGACTTTGCGGAACTTAGGCACACTGCGTAAAGGCTCACAGGGTTTAAAAGTGGTGTGCATATCTTTAGGTAATTGTTGATAAATCTTAGTTCCCTCGGTCTTCCATTTCAGCATCTCGTCAGTTACATCTTTTACAATTTTAGCAGGGCTGCCAACTACCACTTTTCGCGCTGGTATTTGCATGCCTTCAGGCACCAGAGTAAGTGCGCCAATAATACTGTTATCGCCAATGGTTACATTATCTAATATCACCGAATTCATACCGATCAATACATTCTTGCCGATATGACCACCATGTACAATAGCACCGTGGCCCACATGCGCACCTTCTTCTAATATTACCGATACACCCGGAAACATGTGTATGGTACAATTCTCCTGCACGTTGCAGCCGTCCCCAATAATAATTTCGCCCCAATCACCACGTATAGCAGCACCAGGGCCTATATACACATCTTTACCTATTATTACATTACCTGTAACGCAGGCTTGCGGGTGCACAAAACTCGACTTATGCACTACCGGGCGGTATCCGTTAAATTCGTAGATCATATTTACAGCTATAAATTATGAACTATAAACGATAAACTAAGTTCATCGCTTATAGCTTATCATTAATTTTTCAAACCTTCTCAATAATCGCTGCATAGCCCTGTCCCACTCCAATACACATGGTAACAAGTGCATAGCGCTTGTTCTTTTCGTGCAACTCAATAGCAGCAGAGTTTAATATGCGCGCACCACTCATGCCTAATGGGTGACCAATTGCAATAGCGCCGCCGTTCGGGTTTATGCGGGGGTCGTTATCTTGTAAGCCCCAGGCTCTGATACAAGCCAAGCTTTGCGCAGCAAATGCCTCGTTCAATTCTATAATATCAATATCGTTAAAAGTAAGTCCTGCTTTCTTTAATGCTTTGTTCGATGCTTCAACCGGGCCAATACCCATAATGCGAGGCTCTACACCTATAACACCCATCGATACTACTCGTGCCAATGGCTTTAACTTGTATTGCTTAATCGCACTTTCTGATGCTATTAACAAAGCAGCAGCACCATCATTAAGTCCTGATGAGTTACCAGCTGTTACCGAGCCTGTCTTTTTAAATGCAGGGCGCAAACCGGCCAAGCCTTCCATAGTGGTATTGGCTTTTATAAATTCATCGGCAGCAAATACCTTAGGCTCGCCTTTGCGTTGTGGTATTTCTACTGCTGTAATCTCCTTTTTAAATCTTCCGGCAGCTTGTGCTTTAGCAGCCTTTTGTTGCGATGCTAACGAAAACTTATCTTGGTCATCGCGGCTTATCTTATACATCTCAGCCAGGTTCTCGGCCGTTTCGCCCATAGCATCAGTGCCGTATAACTCCTGCATCTTTGGGTTAATAAACCTCCATCCAAAACTCGAATCGAATAATTGAGAATCTCTACCGAACGGTGTCGATGCCTTCGACATTATCCAAGGGCCACGGGTCATGTTCTCCACCCCACCCGATATCATTACTTCTGCATCACCTGTTTGTATGGCACGTGCCGCTGCAATAGATGCTGATAATCCCGAAGCGCATAAACGGTTAACGGTTTCTCCCGGTACGGTATACGGCAAACCGGCCAATAACAAAGCCATACGAGCCACATTACGGTTATCTTCTCCGGCTTGGTTAGCACAGCCAAGTATAACATCATCAATAGCTTTCGGGTCTAATGATGGATTTTGTTCCATCAGCTTTTTTATAACCAAAGCAGCCATATCATCGGTACGGACTACCGATAAGGTTCCGCCAAAATTTCCGACTGCTGTACGTATTCCATTAACTATAAAAGCGTCTTTCATAAAACAGGTTTTAAATCATACACAAATATACATATTGTACACACTCACCCTTTTCTCCTTACTATCCATCTACCCCAACCCCTAAAGGGGCTTAAAACTAGGGCGTAATAGTTCCAAAGCCCCTTTAGGGGTTGGGGTCAGTAGCACCAAATAACGTACCTTTGCATCCATTTTAAATCCCTGTTTATGTCTTCCAATAAACCCAACATGTTAAATATTGTATTGTTCCTTGCAGCTATAATAGTGCTTGTAGGCGCTTTTATGATGAGCAGAAGCAATAAACCTATTCGCCTGTTACCGATATATGGCAGCAAAGAATATGATGCCACTAAAAAAGATACCGTTTACCATACCATACTCGATTTTAAACTTACCGATCAAATGGGACAAACAGTTACCCGCGATACCTTTAAACACAAAGTATTTGTAGCCAACTTCTTTTACGCTACCTGCCCGGGTATCTGCAAAAAAATGAATTCGGAATTAGAACGCGCTACCAAAAGCTTTAAAGGCAATCCTTATATAAAGTTTGTATCGTATACCGTAGACCCGAGGCGCGATACCGTGGCTGTGTTAGCTAACTATGCCCAACTGCATGACGCTGTACCTTACCAATGGTACTTTTTAACCGGCGATAAAAAAGAGATATACAACCTTGCGCTTAAATCGTATTTTGCTGCCGTTGATGATAGTGCCGGCAATAACTTCATCCATACCCAGAATATGGCTTTGGTTGATACTTCGGGTTACTTGCGTGGCTTTTATAGCGGTACCGATTCTGCCGATGTCGATCGTATGATCATCGATATTAATCTTCTTCTTAAGGAAGAGGGGTTGACCAAGCATTAATACAATTTCTAGGGGCGCTACCCTCGTGCCTCGTGTCGGGTCCCGCAATCCTGCGGGATCCTCGCTGCACTGCGGGCTTTACGCTATTATCCCTAACGCAAACTGCCATTGCACAAAAGTAACGGCACGTGAGGTGAAGAGGAACGATGATAGGACTTGACACATAGATGCAAAGTTTTGTGCCAAAACTAGATTAACTAATGTATTACACTGAGATTGCTTCGTTCCTCGCAATGACGAAACATCTAAAAGTTTCTATATAAATAACTAAACTAACGAAAGAACCCTGTGACGGATAGGGATAAACTTAATGTAAGGAGCAACCTTAGTAGTATGGTATTGCAAAGGCACAACACGAATGTGCTTGCGAATAAGATCGATGTTCTTTTGCGATTCAGAACTGAATACCAACTTAATATCATTAATTAAAGGAAACTGGAAATAGATATTCAGATCGCAAATAGTTAATTCATCTTTTACTACTTCGCTAAGGTTACGAGAGAAGATTGGCAAGGAATTAAACTGGAACACATCCAGGTTAATATCGCCCAGTGCGCGGCCCAGCTTGTAAGTATCAATAAGCCTGATTCCATATACGTTGTCATTCAGAAATGACTCACTCAGGTGGGTCTCCAGGAATAACATGTTTTTGTTTGTCTTCATGCTTTGTATGATTTGGTTAACCAAAGGTACGCAGGCAATAAGCCTGCTAAACGCGCGTAAGCGCATGGCTTATTCACAAGGTTATTAACAAATCATTACCTGTACTGCACGAATTGAACAGTATATCTTCTACTTGTTCAACACCGATACATAGGCCGTCCATGGCCCAACTTCAGCCTTATACTGTTTGGCCATTACACGTACAATTTGAGAGATGTGTGTTAGGTCGTGTGCCACCCAGGTAGAAAGTAGCTGTTTTAATATTACGCTTCCAAAGTCAGGATGAATTCCGGTTTTATTTAAATCGGCATCGGTAAGGTTCTTCGAAAGTAATATGCTTATGTTCTGTTGGCGTAGTTCTCTAAACTCGGTAAGTAATTGTTGTAATGATTTGCCTTTACTTTCAGTAAACTGCGCAAATCTATCATACGGAGTAAATTTTTTATCTCCGTCAGAAAGAATAATGTTGGTTCTGGGAATCCAATCTGTCTTCTCACCATGAATTAAATGCCCAACAATATCATACGGACTCCATGTATCAGGGCCTTCGTTGTTAATTATCCAGCTGTCAGATAAGCCACTCAGCAATTGTTCTAGTACCTTGGGTGTGCGTTCAAGCACTTCTATTGCTTCAGTTAATTGGTATTCCATTTAATATTGTTTATTGAATTATTAAAAAATAATCACAACACCACTGAGTATAATACAGCATAAAGATACTCTTATCATATCTATTGAGCATGGTTAAAATAAATCTTCTTTTTCTGCGTTTAGCTATTATACATGCACCACTAATAATCTGTTATTTATACTTATATTTGTTAACCAAACACACTCATACATGAAGAATTTAGCGCTCAAAATTATTACAGGCATTGTAGCTTTATTATTTGCTTCTCCTGTTTTCTCGCAAATTGATAAGGGAGCATCGGTTATTAACGTTGGTGTTGGCTACAGCTTATTCAGCAACCCATCTAGCGCAAGCTTTGCAAGTAGCACCGAAAGCTCTATACCTGTTATTAGCGCCACATACGATTATGGAATTGTTGACCATTTTAGCTATGGTATCGGTGTAAGTTACCAGCAATTTACCCAGACCCAAACTTATTATAACAACGGAACTAATCCTACGTATACACAAAACATATATGTTACAAATGCGGGTATTAGGGCATTGTATCATTTTGGTTCGCCTGTGCTGGAAGGGTATACCGGTATACGTTTAGGTTACTCTTTCTGGTCATCGAGCCAACCATCGGTACAAACGGGTTATTACGGCCCATCGAACTACAATAAGAATGTACCTACTTTTATGGCCCTTATAGGCTTACGTGCTTCTTTGTCAGATGCAATTGCAGTACACCTTGAATTAGGCCTTGGCTCGCCTTATGCTGTAGAAACCGGCATAAGTTTTAAATTTGGCAGCGATATACCAACCGGCCCAAAGCCACCACCTGCCCCTGCCCAACCGGCACAGCAATTTTAACCAGATGAATAAAAAACTACAGGGTCTTTATAATCATCTGGAAGAAAGCCGCAGACAACTTATTGACGAATTCGCGAAGCATAAAACAGCTCAACTGGAAACTTGCCCAGCAGTGGGTAAATGGTCGGTTGCGCAAATAGTTTATCATTTGAACCAGGCCGAAAGCGTATCGATGAATTATGTACGCAAGAAAATGCTTGAGACGGATAAGATAAAAGATACAGGTATTTCTGAAGCCATTAAACTCACCTTTTTACGAGCGCTATTTGAATCGCCGGTAAAGTTTAAGATGCCTGAAAACCTTTTGGGTGAAATGCCCGAGAAAGCCGATTATGAAACGGTACTGCGCAACTGGAACAATACCCGTGCCGATTTAAAGCAATTATTAGAAAGTATGCCCGAGGATATGCTGACCAAAAACCTGTATAAACAACCGGGCATTGGACGCATTAATGTTTATCAAATGGTGAAGTTTATGCAAATACACTTTAACCGCCACAAAAGGCAAGCAAAGCGGGCCATCAAATAACTTTTTTATTCCTTTTAAGTCCTAGTCTAACACTTATCCCTCCTTTAATTAAAAAAGGTGACCCCAACCCAAGCTCAAGATTAAAGCCAACATTCTCTGAATAAAATGTCACTCCATAAAACAATTGATATGCAAACCTATATTCAGAAGGACCATTTAATGCATATATTGTAGGTGGGCTATATTGACTACTATATTGAGTACTAGTGGGCTGATCTGTTAAATAGGAGTACCCAGCTCTTATACCAATATAATGATCGAAAGATTCTCTATGCTTATTTATGTGCGCACATACATGAGCAGAAGTATTTAGCATTGTTAAATCATCGGTGCTATATGCAGATGTTTGAGTAAATGTAGCTTCCTGATATGTAAAAGAAAGCCCTGCATTTAAAAATCGCAAAAAATCAATACCTGTACTTACATTATATATAGGAGTGACATCACTAAAGTATTCATCATCGGTATTATAATACACGGGGAATGAAAAAAAAGGAGGGTCATAACCAAGGCTGAAATCGAGATAAAAATATTTATTCCGTTGGTGTTTGGCTTTTAAAGCGCTGTCTTGTTTAGCGACAAACGCTTCAGGATGCCTTAAAGGAGTAACAGCATCAGCAACTTGAGCATTCCCTATACAGGAAAATGAAAGCAATACCGATAAGGCTAATAAGTACTTATACTTCATGAGTGGATTGTATATTTACTAAGATACAAATAAATCGCCCTGTGGCATGTGGAAAACACCCAAATTACAGGGAAGAGATTCTTCACTCTGTTCAGAATGATAAAAAATCCTTATAAATCTCTGTGTCTATTCCCTCTGTGAACTCTATATTGAACATGGGATGGTAAGATTGCTTCGTTCCTCGCAATGACGGTTTGTTTTGGTCAACTACAATGTCGTTCGATTTGTAATTCGCAATTTTTAATTGTTATTACAATCCGTACTGAGATATGAGGTATATCATCATACTCATGGATGCAGCACCAAGTTCTAGTTCGCGCTTATTGATCTTATCAAATGTATCTTGGGCAGTATGGTGCAGATCGAAGTAACGTTGAGAATCGGGCTCGAGGCCTAATAATAAAGCACCCTGATCCTTCAGCTTATCAATATCAGCACCGCCTTCGGTAGATGTAAAATCATACAAGCCATAAGGCAACAAAAGACCTTTCCATTTAAGTATAGCATTTCGTTGCGCATCGGTTCCATCAAGTCCAAAACCAAGTGGTGTCTCTCCACCTGCGTCCGATTCCATTGCGGCAATATGCTTTTCATGTTTTTGTTTGGCTTCTTCAGCATATTGCTTCGCTCCTCTTCCACCATTCTCTTCATTCATAAACATTATTATGCGTACTGTGCGTTTTGGTTTAATACCCAAAGCACGGAACGTACGAAGTATCTCAAGTGACTGCACCGCTCCTGCCCCATCATCGTTTGCACCTTGTGCCAGATCCCATGAATCGAGGTGGCCACCTACAGTGATAATTTCTTCAGGATGCTCGGTTCCTTTCAATTCTGCAATTACATTATACGATTTTACATCGGGCATGGTATAGCATCCCATTTCGAAATGGACACGCAACTTAGGATCGGTCTTTAATAATCTGCTCAACTGGTCAGCCCCCATGGTAGATATGGCACAGCCAGGTATTTGAGTAACACTGTCCTTATACGTCATTACTCCTGTATGCGGGTAGTTATCGGTTTCATTGCCAAGTGAACGAAGGATTGTACCTACTGCGCCGTACTTAGCAGCTTCCACTGCACCCATATAACGGAACATAAATGTACCTCCGTATGCATTGAATGTATTTACAAAGGTCTCGTCGAAAGGATGATTATAAAATACTATTTTACCTTTTACTCCAGCCGCACCTAATTTCTTTAACTCAGCAAATTCATGCACCTCAATTACCTCAGCCGTTACTCCACCAGCCGGGGTTGCAATAGAACCACCCAAGGCGCAAATAGCAACATTATATTCCCCGGCATTATTGGTTAATATTTTAGCGCTTTCTTTTTCTCCGCGTATCCAGCGTGGCACCATACATGCTTGCAGGTAAACACTGTCGGCTCCCATACTATCCATCAACTGGTGCGTGTACTCAACTGCCGCTGCTGCCTGTGGCGAACCAGATATGCGGCCACCAATGCGTGTGCTTAAGTAATTTAACCACTGATAGCATTTGCTATGCAGCATTACTTCGTTGGTTATCTGCTTTAGTTTAGCTGAATCTTGTTGTGCAAAAACTGTGTTACCGGCAAAAACAACAGCCAGTAAAATAGGGATGTATCTTTTAAGCATAGCCTTAGGGTTAGGCTTCAAAAATACTATTTTAAAAATAGTGGAACTATTTTGAACCGATAAAGCTCTTTAGCCCTGTATAGCTGTTGGTGAAATCTTCAATATCTCTTAACACAATCACATTAGCATTGCCTCCCGGTTTCACTACAATTTTAACATCACCAATTTTGTACCTCTTCTGTAATTTTGTTTCTTCACCTTCAATTCTCATTATATCACTCAGTGGAATATTAATTTTTAATCCACCCGCCGTAACACATTCCAATTGCTTATCAGTAACCAGGCAAGAAGTTCTATTTGCCTTTTTTCTATAATTCCTGACCAGCAACACAAAAGAACCGGGAATAGACACCATCATCAAAAAAACCATTAACATTATTATTGCGTTATTGGGCTTCCCTGCTGAATTAGCAGAAGAAATTGCAATAAGCATTGCGAATACAAATGGAACCACAAAAAAAGGCACTACAATAAATACAAAAAGGTTCCTGATCAGCACATAAGACAATACATATTTGCCACGAATAGGAAAAGATTTTTTTGTTTTCAATTTTAATCTCCTGTTGTGAATTTTCAAGCAAGTCGCCACCACAATGCGGGCACTTTTCTAAGTCTAACTTGGTAAGGCCGCCACAATATTTACATGTAATCATTTAAAGTATTTTTTTAGTTGATCAACAATGGAAGTTACTTATTTGGTTGATGTTCATTTTGGTAAATAGAAACATACTTTTTAACTCTATTTCCGGCATCGGTATAATCATCAATGTTTCTAAATACAACATACCCCACATTTTTCAATACTATCCTTACATCTCCTGTCTCGTATTTACTTTGCAAATCAGTTTGTAAGCAATCTACACTGGCTACCTGATCCATTAAAAAAACACGGTTTGTTCCACCAATCATGCATTCTATTTCGTTTTCGCGAACGGTGCACTGAATTTTTCTAACCCTTCTTCGCAAAGCGAATATTAACAAGAAGAACGTTAGCGGAATAGATAACAGTATTAAACCACCAAATACAGTCTGCATTTTAGGAGGTAAGGCGCTAAACCCTTTTTTATTGGTGAGCATATAAAGCTCGGTATATAAAATACCAGGCACCACAATAAATGGCAGTAGTACAAATGCTTTCCAACCCCTTCTGACGGTATAACCGGTTTTAAAAGTGGCTGTAAGATTAAACGGAGGGCGTGTTTCTATTTTAATTTCGTGGCGAGGGCCACCGGTTAAATCACCTCCGCAATGCGGACAAGTATCTAAGCCTGTTTGTATAGAGGCACCGCAATAATTACATGTAGTCATTGGTAATGAGGTTTTTGGTTGAGCATTACAAAAATATTAAAAGAAAATTATTACCACCAATCACTAACTTTTGTAACTACTTACATAATTTTTCAATTTTATAAATGACATATCATAATCAGCAATATCGTTAAGCTCAATAACTTCATTTACCCCTCCGGGATTTATTGTGATTTTTATATCGCCTGCTTTATTTATTTCTTGCATTGGGCTCTGTTTGCCTTCAACATTTA
>JABDHI010000032.1 GCA_013285655.1 Bacteroidota bacterium | reverse complement strand
TTCTAAAACTAAATAACGACCATGCAGCTATAGTAACCACAATTATTGCAGCGGCAACTATAAGCGGAGTTCTGGTATTATTTAGTTTATTAAGCCAATTATTGCTGGCCTTCAATCTTCTTTCTTCCAGCTCACTACTTATACTTTCCCATACCGAATCAGGACAAGCTCCGGTTAATGGAGCAAGTAATTCATGGGCTCTGCCTTCACAACTACTGCTTGCGTAATCCATTTTCATAAAGGTAGGTGTTTAAGTATTGTTTAAACTGAAAACGCGCTTGCTCCAATTCTACTTTATATGTCTCACGGGCTATCTCAAGGTTCTCAATTATTTTTTCCGGCTCAACATCATCTACGTAGGTAAGGTTGTAAAGTATACGGTAGCTTGGTGTTAAGGCATGCAAGGCTGCCAAATATATCTTTCTGGAATCTTCGGCACTTAACACCGCTTCATCAACAGGCTGTCCTGTTGCATTCTTGTTTTCCATATAGCGTGTGGTTTTAGCTATAAAGTAACGGTGCTTATCCTGATGCAGATAGGCAACTGCATTCCAAATGGCCCTTTCATCAACCCACTTATCCATATCGGCATCATGCGGATATTTCAACAACTCCTCGAATATTCGTTTAAACACGTAACCAGCCATCACTTCAGTATCTTTCGCCCCGGAAGCATAACGCATGCATATACCCATTATGCGGGATGAATACTGCTCGTAAAAACTCCGTTGGGAATCACTATCGTTATGGAGGCAACCTTCTATAAGTTCTTTTGTACTCATACTAATAGCGTTGGGGTTGGATGTTTTTATACGTGGTTTTTTGCTAAATGTTTTAGC
Source organism: Bacteroidota bacterium (assembly GCA_013285655.1). Taxonomy (GTDB): domain Bacteria; phylum Bacteroidota; class Bacteroidia; order JABEUT01; family JABEUT01; genus JABEUT01. Next base: position 30,627 of record JABDHI010000032.1, on the reverse strand, counting down.
TTCTACACTTGCTCTTAATCATACATTTGATTATCAAGGCAATATAACTACCATATCTGCCGCATTTTTTACAAATATGCCCCACTTGGTAGGTATATAATGCCGAGTAAGTAATACTTTTGCATAGTTAAACAGAACAAAATGAAAGTAGCAGTTGTTGGAGCCACAGGTTTAGTAGGGCGCACTATAATGAAGGTGTTGGAAGAACGAAATTTCAACGTTGATGAACTTATTCCTGTTGCTTCAGACAGATCGAAGGGCATGGAAGTTATTTTCCGCGGTAAACCATATAAGGTGGTAACCATGACCGAAGCAATTGCCATGAAACCGGATATAGCATTGTTCTCTGCCGGTGGTTCAACTTCATTAGAATGGGCACCTAAGTTTGCGGAAGTGGGCACAACTGTTATAGATAACTCATCGGCATGGAGAATGGACAAGACCAAGAAATTGGTGGTACCTGAAGTAAATGCACATGTGCTTACCGCAACCGACAAGATTATTGCTAACCCAAATTGCTCGACCATACAAATGGTGGTAGCGCTTAACCCGCTGCATAAAAAATATCACATTAAACGTATTGTAGTTTCAACGTATCAATCGGTTTCAGGTACTGGCCAAAAAGGCGTGGCGCAACTAATGGGCGAACGCCATGACAAAAAACATGATAAGGCCTATCCCCACTCTATTGATATGAATATTTTACCTCATATAGATGTATTTATGGATAACGGGTACACCAAAGAGGAAATGAAAATGGTGAATGAGACCAAGAAAATAATGGGCGATGAATCGATACGCGTTACCGCAACTACCGTGCGTGTGCCCGTTACAGGTGGACATTCAGAAGCAGTGAACGTTGAGTTTGAAAGAGACTTTACACTTGAAGATGTAAATAAAATAATGTCATCTGAAAAAGGAGTAATACTGGTCGATAACCCGAAGAATAACGAATACCCTATGCCTAAAGATGTAGAAGGCAAGGATGAAGTATTTGTAGGCCGCATTCGCCGTGATGAATCACAACCAAACACACTAAATATGTGGGTGGTCGCCGACAACCTGCGGAAAGGCGCTGCTACCAATGCAGTACAAATAGCTGAGTACCTGGTCTCGCATAACATACTAAAGGAAGACAAAACCAACAAGGTAGTTTCCTAAAACAAAAAAGTCCCGTATTGCTACGAGACTTTTTCCCTATCCAATACTTTTACTATTTCTTTTCTTCCGTCTTAGTCTCGGTACCCATTGGTGTACCGTTAGCGTCCTTAGCTTTTTCAGCAACCTTTATTTTTTGCTTCTTAGGTTCACCTTCTTGCTTCCCGTCCTTACCATACTTTGTAATAGTCAACTCAGAACCATCTTCGTTATACTCCTTCCACTCCCCTACTTTCTTACCATCTTTATAAGTACCTGTTGCCTTAGCATTTCCGTTCTCGTAAAACTCCATATACTCGCCATCGTAGTTGCTAACTTTAAAACTACCTTTACTTAATATATTTCCGTTTTCGAAATAGCTTTCAAAAGGGCCTGTAAGCACACCATTTACATATAGGTACTGGGTTGCAATCTTGCTATCCTGGTAATACCATTTGGTTTCGCCATCTCTTACGCCATTCTTATAGTTTCCATCCTCTTCAATTCCACCACCATTGTAAAATACTTTACGAACCCCATTATAGGTGCCCATTTTGTACATAATTTCAGATGATACTTTTCCACCCGGTGCGTACTCCGTTGCAAGTCCGTCAATAGTATCGTTCTTGTAGGATTTTTCGCTCTTAAAATAACCGTTCACGTCAACCATTACATCCATACCGTTCCTCTTGTTGTCTTTGTAAACGGTAAGCTCATCCATAATGCCATTGTAGTGGTGGCTGATCCATACACCTTGTTTTTGGCCGTCGGTATAATTACCCACCCAACGTGTCGGGCCCAGATTCTCAACCCACATACCTTGTTTCCTGCCTTGTGCATCAAGCTTATTGGTATCGCTTTGTGCACTGGCTTGCACTGAAAATAATGATACTGCAATTAAACCGGTTAAAATAAATGTTGTTCTTTTTTTCATGGCAATAAATTTTGTTGAAACGTGTGCAAATATGCAAAAGTTTAAGTTAGCACTATAGTGCAGTTGGTTAAAAATTGTTAATCTTCCTTGCCCGCTACTACTATAACTATTTCTCCTTTAATAGTCTTATGTATGTAATGCTCCAATACTTCTGTCAGAGTTCCCCTTACTGTTTCTTCATGTATTTTACTAAGTTCTCTTGATACTGATACCCTTCGGTCGGGGCCAAACACCTCAGAGAATTTCTCAAGCGTTTTCCACATACGGAAAGGCGACTCATAAAATATCATGGTACGGGTCTCATTCTTTAATTCTTCTAATTTACTGGCCCGGCCTTTTTTAACCGGCAAAAAACCCTCAAAACAAAAACTGTTGCATGGTATACCAGAATTAACCAAAGCAGGAACAAACGCCGTAGCGCCAGGAAGACATTCTATTTCTACTCCAGCGGCTATACATGCACGTGCCAAAAGAAAGCCCGGATCTGATATGCCAGGAGTACCCGCATCGGTAACAATAGCAATGTCCTCACCGTTAGCAATACGGTCAACTATCTGCGGAGTTAGATGGTGCTCATTATGCTGATGATAGGGTATGGCAGGCACTTTTATATCATACTTATTAAGTAATACCGATGTTTTGCGGCTATCTTCAGCCAATATCAATCGGACTTCCTTCAATATTCGTATCGCCCTTAGCGTAATATCTTCTAGGTTACCAATGGGTGTGGGTACTAAATACAACTTAGCCATAGTTTAAATAAATAAAAATTGCGTTTTACCCCAAACCCCTAAAGGGGCTTTAGTACCGAGTGGCTCCTTCAAAGCCCCTTTAGGGGTTTGGGGTTGAGTTTGTGTAGAATACAACTTAGCCATAAATCAGTTAAAAACGTCTGTTATTAATATCGTCTGCAAAATTTATCAGTAGATGAAACACATCATCAAAATTGGTCAGTGGTAATGTTTCCCTTCTGTCGTAAATATCGTGATAAGCCTTTATGCCACCCATAGTGTATATAAAGAAATCGGGTACATGTTTTGTATAAAAGAAATAATGGTCGCTATTAGATGTGGCGCCGCGAGGCTTTATTAGTTTCAACAAATGCAGACTATCATTAATCCTATTCAAATCATGGAAAGCCTCGGTATACTTCGTAGCATTCACAACCGTAATACCTTCATCGCCTGTACCCATAATATCCATGTTAATTTCGAACCTAATATTGCTTAATGGGAACAAAGGATGCCCTACATAGTACTTCGAACCAAACAATCCCATCTCCTCACCCGTAAAGGCAATAAAGGCAATAGAGTAGCGCAGGTTCTGTTTGTGCTCTGAATAATATTTAGCCAGGCTCAATAACATAGATGTACCGCTGGCATTATCATTTGCGCCGGGGAAATATATATCGCCCATTCTTCCTAAATGATCGTAATGAGCAGAGAATACAATAAATGTATCAGGTTGCACCGTACCTTTTATATAGCCAATAAGGTTTTGTGAGGCATAGTTTTTTACAAACTTGTTTTGAATGTCTATTGTAATAGAACTCGCTGTGTCGAACTTAGAGTTAGTTTCTGCATTCATCAACGCATAATCAGCAACCGTGTCTGATGTTTCTTCGGTTAGCTTATTACAAAGTATAATTACACCTTTTGCTTTAAAAGGATTATGTATTGCATAAGCGTATAATTCCTTTTGTTCTTTTACTGTTGGGTCGGCGCCTTTTACTACTACAAATTGCTTCCTGTGATCTGTATGCAAAAACTCATACATCTTCGCCTTTTCAGTATACATATCATTAGTAAGAGTTACTATCGGATATGTACCCTTCATTGAACAACTATTAGGCAACACTATGTAATCGGCACCCGGAATTGGCTTGACTGCTGCTTTATTAACCATCAAGCTAACATCCATCTTACCCGGAAAAGTATTCACATTAAAACTTACGGGCTGCATATAATCGTTGCCGAAATGCAATAGTCCAAAACTTCCCATCTGGTCACTTATATAAGCAGCGGCTTTCTTATCTCCTCCATCTACATAACCACGTCCAGCCATGTATGGCGATGCTAAAGTATCTACTACCTTTCGGGCATAGTCTTTTTGAGCATTGCTTAAAACGCAAATACCCAACCAAATAAGTAGTACAAATTGCTTTTTGTGGAACATCCTACAAATGTTGCTATTTTTTGGTTTTAATCCTAGATAATAACTCAAAACAAAAAAAGGCCTTCTATTGAAAGCCTTTTTATTTGGTGGAGAATATCGGAGTCGAACCGATGACCTCTTGCATGCCATGCAAGCGCTCTAGCCAGCTGAGCTAATCCCCCAAACGGGCTGCAAAAATATAAATTACTTCGGTATATGATAAAATAATATCATCCCCTGGTTACTTCTCATGCAACCCTGTGATACTGATTTGCATCTATCATATAAATCAGACAATCATGAAAACAAAAAAATTACTATCACCCGTAACACTTGCCATATTAATTGGAGGTATTGCCATAACAAGTGCTTTCAGGCCAAATACTCCGGACGGCTCAGGCTGCCAGATTTATTCAAGCTCAAACAATTTTAAAGGTGAAGGAGGACAAGCTTCTTCATGTGGGAGCCCGGGAGAGTTGGGCACCTGTTCACGTTCCGGCTGCCATGCATCAGGGGCAATACCTGCTGGACTCCCCGATAACACCGGACCTGGTAGTGTAACACTCACTGCCGTACCTGCGCTCACAGGTAACCAATTTATACCAGGGCAGGTTTATAATATAACTGTTACCGTTGCCCAAACAGGCATTAAGCGTTTTGGCTTTGGTTGCGAAATATTAGATAACAGTGGTAGCACCAATGGGCATATTAATAATACAGCCGGTACCATTACGGTTACTGACCATGTTAACACCAGAACCTGGTGCGCTTATGGCACCGGTAGATGTTCTATGACCCATGATACGAATGGAGGTTTTGCATTGAATACCTACAGTTTTCATTTTAACTGGACCGCTCCGTCGGCTGCATATGTTTACGATAGCGTAAATATTTACTTATGTGGCAATGCTTGCAACAATAACCTTAAAGCTGATTCAGCCGATGATGTGTATTCCAAACATATTATCTTAACTAAAAACCTTACCGGCATAGCTAACCTTCAAGCTAATACACTCGGATTAAATATATACCCCGTACCAGCAAGCAGGCAGTTAACAGTATCTTTTAGCTTACCCGAAGAGAATAAAGTAACAGCAAGGCTTTATGCTATTGATGGAAAAATGGTAAAAGAACTGGAGAATGGCACCATAGCAGGGGGTAATTTCAGTCAAACGTATTCTATAGATGGTATTGCAAAAGGAATGTACTTTTTAAATGTAACCGCTGGCACTACGGTTGAAACGAAGAAGATAATTATCGAATAAAAATCCTACAACTAGCTTAAAAATGCACTGAATTACAGACAGATAGGAATTTTTGAGCATATTTGCATAAATGCATGCAACCCTAGGCATGTGTTAATGCATCTTATATAAAAACAGGGTTATATTGATTAGTTGATATTTACCGAAGCGGAGATAGTAGAAGGCTGTAAGGCCGGCAAACGTGAGTTGCAGAAAGCGTTATATACACGTTTTTCTGGCAAGATGTTTGCTGTTTGTCTGCGTTATAGCAAAAGCAGGGAAGAAGCCGAAGATATATTGCAAGATGGATTTGTAAAGGTATTTCATAGTATACAACAGTTTATGGGCACAGGTTCCTTCGAAGGCTGGGTACGGCGCATAATGGTAAACACGGCGCTTGAGGCACTCAGGAAAAAGAAATTAGATTTTAGCTCTTTTGATATTGCGCATGCCGGCAACCAACCTGACGAAACATTCGATCTTACCGGAAAGTTATCGGCACAGGACCTTTTAACAATCATACAAGAATTGCCGAATGGTTACCGCACCATTTTCAACTTGTATGCCATAGAAGGTTACCAGCATAAAGAAATTGCAGTGATGCTCAATATATCAGAAGGCACCTCAAAATCTCAATTGGCAAGGGCACGTGGTATGCTACAAGAAAAGCTAAAGAAGTCGGAACTAATTCAAACCCCAAATAAGTCAATAAAATAAGGTGTTAGAGGAAGACAAAAATATAACCGATAAGCTGTTCCACGATACTCTGGCAGAGTGGGAAGCACAGCCTTCGCCCACCATTTGGGATAAGGTTGAGGCTATGCTTGATGAAGACAAAAGGCGCCCTGCTGCATGGTGGTGGGTGGCAGGACTTATTCTGCTCTTAACAGGCGTAGTTGCTACCTGGTATTTTTGGCCTAAACCTATTGTTCCTAAGCAGTATTCTGCCCTGAAGGTCAAGACTCAGGACTCATTGACTATTATAGGAGATTCTCTTCTTGAAGTTAATCACCTAATGTTTCAAGCCATGCTCGATTCAAATATGAAAGGCCTGCAACAACAAGTTGACTCAATCAATAACAATACAACTGCAAGCTCTCTAAGCAAAACAAATTCTATTCCCACTAAACCAACATTTACTATTAATACCAGCCCAATAATTACTAAAACACCTGCAATCAGAACAAGTACTCTCTCTCCTACTGCAAACGTTATTAATACTACTGCTACGAAAAAGAGTATTACACCAAATAATACTTCTGCATCTAAAATCATTTCAACTGGAAAAGATTCTACTATAACGAAATCTACTCGACCAATTGCAACAGAAACTAAGGAGCCCAAAAAAGCCCAGCCTGCTATACAGAACGAATCAATAACTACAGCCAATAAAGAGCCAACCCAAAAAATAGCTGAGTCTATTACCGAAAAAACTCAGACTCCGATAACTTTGGCTAATACAAATAACACAAATACATCTGTCGCAAAGTCTCAACCTACAGATTCCATAGTACCACCAAAGCCATCTAATTCAATGGCTGACAAATTAGATTCGATAAATGCAATTGTAAAAAAACTACAGCAACAAAAAATCGATTCTGTAAAGAATGATAGCATTGCACAAAAGACAAAGAAAGACTCGGCGATAAATAAACAAGCCAATGCAACACAGCCCAAAGATTCGACGAAGCCCGCAATGCTGCCCGACTTGTTTAGTATTTCCATTTACTTTGCACCCGAAATTGCCAAGAACGACGTAACTGCCAACAACAGCAAATTCAATGTGCAGAACGCAAAACCAGCCATTAAGTATTCTGCAGGAGTAAAATTTAGCATTAACCTAAGTAGCAAGTTCGAAGTAAACATTGGCTTGTCTTATTCTGAATATAGTCAGAGCTTAAGCCCCGATACGGTAACCTTCTCGAGGAGTATAACTCAACCATTTATATTTAATACATCGCTCGGAGATCTTTCTGTTCCGGCGGCAACTATGCTGCAAGGCTTTTATCCCGCACCATGGATAACCCAGTTGCGCATGCATTACCAATATACGGAAACAGTTAAATTCATCAACATGCCTATTAATGCGCGCGTGAATTTTGGCGTTGGCAAACTAAAGACATATGTAACTGCAGGAGTTAATTTACAATATACAGCTGGCAGTAATGCAACACTGACCCTACTAAAGGAAAATGAGACAGATCAGCTTAGCTACACCAATCTTTCTGCTGGCAAATTTAATATAGCCGCATCTATAGGTATTGGTGCGGAATATAAACTGGTGAAACACCTAAGTGTTTTTGTAGAGCCCAACACACGCATGAATATGCTACCCATCTCTAATAGTAACAAATCACTCAACTACTTTATAGGTTGCCAGGGTGGTTTAAAGCTTGAGCTATAAAATTATTTAGCTCGCCGGTTATTTACATCCCGAAACACAGTGTTCTTCCAATACTGATTTCTCCTCTTTTCGATGATGCATTAAAATTGATTCTTTATGTCCATAAAAGTCAATTTCAAAAAAACCTTCTTCGTTCCATTGCAAGCATTCTGTCGCATCTTCGCACGATTCCTCTTTAACCGGATCAAGTTTACTTCCGGCACCACTCACAATATAATGCAGGCTGTCGTTTGAAATATATTCCAGCGAATGTTCATGCCCGCTTACATAATAAATATCAGGGTGATTCTGCTTTTTCAGCAGACTATCTAAATGGACTGCCATTTTATGGTATGGCGGATAGTTTGTGTTGTTATCTCCAAAGCGCCTCACCATTCTTTCTGCTAATACCAATGCTCCCGAATGTTTACCCTTAGCATGTATGGGGTGATGCGCAACCACTATAATTTTCTCATGTTTATCGGTTGCATCCTTAAGCTGAACAGCAAGGTCATTATAAAATTTATCCAGCAATATCTTCGCACTCTTTCTCTTCCTGCCTTCTTCAATAATAAGGCGGTAGGTATCTATAAATATCACTCTCGTTTTCCCGGCATTAAAATCTAACGAAACCGGCCCCGGGCTTCCGTCTGCCGGAAGAAATGTTTGCTCAGCATGGTTCTTTACAGTAGTATAGGTCCTTAATGTGTCTTCAATGAAGCGCTGTTCCTTTAACAAAAGTTTTTTGCCCCTTTTTACAGAAATTAAATTCCACCAATCGTGGTTGCCCGGTATAAAATATGCCGAACCTTTGTATTCTTTCATAATACCTACCTGCGACATAAGCCTTCTTTGAGCAAACTTACTGCCATTAAATCCTCCCACTTCAAGGTTGAACAAAGAGGATATAAATGTTTTTAAATAACAGTTATCGCCCAGAAAGATTACTGCACTGTTTGGATTTGCAAGCAGTTTCACACGCAAATCCCGAAGGGTTGGCCCAGCTGTATCTCCTTCGCCCGCATCGCCGATCAGGTACAATTTAAAACTTGGCACTTCGGGTGTTTGCGCATTACAATAACCCGCAATAAATATGCAAGCCATAGAAATCAATAAATGCCAAATAAATTTCATACGCTAAAAATAGACTAAAATAAAATGGGGTTGTATTGTTCAGCCTTATTTATCAAGAACCTGAACTTAAAATCATTTAATATCCCACAGGTGTTCAACCTTATTTAGGTCTGGTCTGTATTTTCTTTTTTTATTGCGTTCGTAATCCATAACAGCGTGGCCCAAGTCACGCATAAAGGGCAATCCAATTTCGTAATATTGGTATTTGCCATCATTCAATATATTCTTTTCATTCACATAAAGCAATACTGAAAGGCAGAATTCAGCATGAGATACCGTATCGATCATGTAACTGCAATCGGCCAAAAACCCATAAGCACGGCCAACAATATTCATTGAACGAACACTCAAGTCGTTAATGGTATCGGTCCTCCCAAAGTATATGTACTTCTTCAGGTTATCAGGGTAATCCTTTTGCTTGTAATGCGGATGGGTACTCTCTCGCGGAAGCATTCCCATGTATGTGTACAAAAATTCGTAATCCTCCTTATCCAATCTAAATCTATGGGCAGGAGGGAAATCGTGTGGAAAAATGATAGAAAGCAAAATGTCATTCTCGTTCTTAAATGGCACATAATTATTATGTCTGAAATCTCGAGCAGGTTTTACTTTCTTGTCTTCCATCCAACCTTTACCCAATTTAGTATTCTCGGCTACATTATTAATATCATCCATGTTACTATCTGCAGGTTGCTTATAAAGCACGGTTGTATCATTAGCTAAAAAAGTAAATGGGTTGGTATAACGGTTAGCTGTACTATCGCAATGCGCATAAAATCGTTGGTTAACTTCTGCATCCTTATAACCCAATTCATGCAACCTTCTATTAATATATCTCGGGGTAAGGAATTCATATATGCGGCTGTAGGCATAGTTATCGCTCACCAATAGCATGCGCTTTATATAGTTAGCTATAGTGGGGTAATTGCTTTCTGAAGTTGAATCATGCACTTCACATGTTTGGCACTTGTGTGCACTATCAACCCGCAAACGGGTATCTTTCGTAATGCCGTATATTTTATGGAGGCTATCTATCTTCTCTAATGCCAAAGCCACAAGAGGTAGCTTAACTAAACTAGCCGGATAAAAGTATTCGTTATTCGGTGGATAGAGATAATGCTTTTTTAAATGCGCAACATTATTCGAATCACGGGTTATCTCGGTATAAATAACCTGGAAGTGATATTTATCGGGGTGCTCAAAAAGTTTATGATATTTTACTTCCAGCGAATCGCCCTTAATAATGTGCAATAGCACATTTTTTTGAGCAATACAAACAGGTTGAGTGGCAATAAAAAAAACCAGAACGCGCCACCATTTCATACTATTTAACTTTTGCGTTCAGCCTTTATAAGGTTTTGTGCTGCTGAACCCCAATGATAACCAAGAGAAAATGGCAGTTTCTTAATTTGTTTTAAGCTATCACCCATTTTGTAAGCCTTCTGCAAATCGTTTTGGAAGAAACCGCTAGGGAAGCTGCTAACAGGTGTTACATAACTACCATATAAGGTAACCGTCCAATCTTTTGAGCTCAAATATCTATAAGGCACACCGGTATCATCCTGTAATATGCTTGCACTCTTTTTAAGAACAGCATCACGCATTATGGTAAAGGTTGGGTTGTGCAATAAATAGGAAGCTGATTTAATATAAGTAGTAGAAACAGGCATGTTAGCGAGGTAAGCCATAAGCCCTGCATTCTTTTTAACCTCCGGATCAACCATATTACACTTCATGTACGATACAACTTGTATGTTGCTATCGCTGGGATGCTTGAAATATACCTTTACAAAATCGTTGGTATGTGTAGGAGTACTGTCTTTTTTCAATTGCGTCTCAGTTCCATTATCATTTAAGTGGAAGTACTTTACATTCACAACTTCATAATTGTTCCTCACCAAAAATACAGTTACCAATGGCAGCGTACCGTTCACATTATTTTTTTGCAAATCGTTAAGCATGTTCTTAGTAATGAAATAGCTCTTGGTTAAAATATCGGTAAGTGAACCATATACATCAGCCAAGTAATTATCGATCTCTGCCGGTTTCATCTTTGCTAAGTCAGGTAAAGCACCTGCTCTTTCAAGTCCATACAAATGGTAATGTTTTGCCATAGGGAAGAAGATATTTGCATGCAAAATATCAGGGCCACTAAATGGATAGAACACATCCAAATTCATTTTGCGTTGTGCAGCCAATTCAGTAGCAGCCCAATCGCTCATTGGTTTCAACCTAACGTTAACCGCATGTTGCCACTCGCCATTAAAGCTTTTAGCATAACGAATCCAAACAGTATCCTTCTCAAGGTTTGGAGATAAGGTGCTACCCGGTTCTTGCTTTAAGCCGGCAATGTAACGGGCAATGTCATTATACTTTCTATTGGGAGTAATTGTATCAGGGTTTGCTACTTGCACAGGTTTAGCTACCGGAGCCGGCGCTATCTTTTTAGCTGTATCAGCTTTCGGCGCTGGTGGAGGAGTTGCAACCTTTTCTTGCGATGGCTGGTTTGAACATGATACTGCCACTACAACGGGCAAAAAACAATAAAATACTACACGGGCAATCTTCCTGATCATAGTTTAATTGGGTTTCCTTATAAAATAAATTACGCTACCGGCCAATATAGTTGCAAGGCCAAGTAACGACTGTGTCGGGTATTGACTCATGGTAAAATATAATGTCCAAGCGCTCAAAATTAAGAAAATGAATGGAGTTACAGGGTACCCAATTGTTTTATACGAGTCTGATTTAATTTTTCCTTTGATACGCATTACAAATAAACCCAACACCGTAAAAAAGGTCATTAAATTAAGTGTGAAGCCTGCATACAGCAATACATCTTTAAACTTTAGGGTAACTAACATAATGGTAATGATAGACTGTACCACCGTAGCAAGCACGGGTACACCATGACTGTTCTTTTTAGCCAGGAATTTCAACTGACTCATATCCTCACCCATTACCTGTGCCACACGCGGACCGATAAACACCATAGAACTAACCGTTGACACAAGAGTTAACGCTATTAGTATGGCCATTATATTACCTCCGTTCGTTCCGAAAATATGCACTGCCGAAACATACGCAACGCTATCGTGACTTCCCTTAAGTTCGCCTAAAGGGGCGCTATTCATAAACACATAGTTTATTGAAATATACAGCACCGTTACAATAAGCGTACCATATACAAGCGATTTTGGAATATTTACTTTAGGATTCTCAATATCATTTGCCACATACGCCGAAGCGTTCCACCCCGAATAGGCGTAATAGATGAAGTTGAGCGAAACTGCAAAAGAAGAAGTGAAAATAGCTCTCCAGCTTTGTTCTTTCACTCCGCTTTCTACTGGTAATATAGATAAGTGTTGTGATGATGCGAGTATAAAACCAGCTACAATAAAAAATACAATGAGAGCAAGTTTGGTGATGGTAGATACATCCTGAAAAATGGCGCTTCTCTTTAATGTAAAGGAATGCATAATGGTAACCAGTATTACAATAACACATGCCAGCATTAACGGGTTAGCGGCAGGGTAAACTTTATTTACATAGTCGCTAAGCGCAATAGCAGCTAATGCAACGGGTGCGGCAAAACCCACAGTCACCGATATCCACCCCGACAAAAACCCCAGCAGTGGATGAAATATTTGTGTTAGATAATGATACTCTCCACCTGAGCGCGGCATAGCTGACGCCAACTCTCCGTATGACAGTGCCCCACATAAGGCAATTATGCCACCCAGCAGCCAAAGCATTATAATACCAAAGCCAGACTGTATATCATCTAACTGATAGCCCAGGCTCACAAAAACGCCTGTGCCAATAATATTGGCAATGACAATAAATGTAGCAGTATGAAGGTTTATTTTAGTAGCGGCCACTTATAGGTTTCTAATCGGCCACAATAATACCGTTTTTAGGACAATTTAAGGCAATTATTTCTGATTATTCTCCGTCACCATCTCCATCATCATCGTCATCATAATCCTTTGTCTTTATAGGTGTAATGAACGCACTATGCTTCGATGGTGGTAACGGAATATTTCCCTTTAACGCCATCCATAATATTTCGTTGAATTCATTTTCGGGTACCTTATCTTCATTCCTGAAATCAAACTCATCCGATCTTTTCATCAGTTCATTAAAGGCAACGTTCTTTTCCTCGAGGTCAATACTCGATGCAATGTGAGTATATGTATTTGTGTTTGCTGTATCGGTAAAACTACGCCACATTGGTGTTGCGGCAGCATCATACTGGCTCATTGGCGGCAGGCCTAATATCAATTCCATAGTATGTATCATCGAACAGGTTGAATACATGGTATGGTCAACACTATTCCTTTTAACATTGGGCCCTGCAACAAATGCAATGGTGCGGTGAGCATCAACATGGTCGGGACCATTTTGTGCATCGTCTTCCACTATAAATACAACACTCTGCTTCCAAATCGGGCTTTTAGAAAGATGCTCAATCAATCGTCCTACGGCCTGATCGTTATCGGCCATCGATGCAAAAGGTGTAAACGCTTTTCTCTTTAATCCGCTGGTATGATCATTGGGCAAGTAAACGATGTTCATTTGCGGAACAGCATTAATGGCTATTAATGAATCAAAATCCTTCTCCCATATCTGTTCGCGGTAAACATCATGTATCGAAAGCTCCCATCCCGGATACTTAACACAAGTATGCCCCGCAAGGCTCTTTAAATAAGGCTTACCAGAATCAGCAAACTCTCCATAATTGCGCAAGCTCACATTATGTTTTATACAATTATCCCAAATAAATCCATCGGGCGGAAAAGCAATTTGACGGGTTCCACCATAATCATAGTTGCCTCCACGATCACCATACACGGTAGGCCAGGTCTTTTCAGTATAATCATTGGCATAGGCAGCCATGCTCCAGTTATGTCCATCTGCACTTACTTCCGCATCCACATAAAAATTATCGAGCAACACAAATTGTTCAGCAATAGCATGTTCATTCGGTGTAATACGTTTAGGGAACAAACACAACGAAGTATCACCATTACCTTTAGGCTCATCACCTAAAACCTGATCGTATGTGCGGTTCTCTTTCAGTATATAAAACACATATTTTATAGGCGATTTATCTCCCACCTTTGCTGGTATAGGATTTCCGGCCGGTACATCGGCACTCATCAGTTTCTTAATATCATACGGAGTGTTATGATATACTGCTCCTGTATAGGTTTTTAGCAACTCTTTAGTGGGTTCGGCAATGATACTCATGCTACCCATTAATAACCCGCCACCGATATACTGCGAGTTTGGTTTTGGATTATTATCACCAGATCTGTATGCAGTTTTACTTCTTGGCTTGGTTGGGTTAGGTCCGTATACATCAGGCAACGATGAAAATCCTTTTCCGTTAGTCACCCACAGTTTACCATTAACTACTCTTACACAAGTTGGGTACCAACCTGTAGGTATAAAACCTTTTGATGCACTATTGCCCGGCTGGCTAACATCAAATACAGCTAAGCAGTTATTATCGGCATTAGCAACATATAATGTTTTACTGTCGGCACTTAATCCAACGCTATTGGTAGTAGAACCTTCAGGCGATCCTGCATAGAGTGCAGCATTCAATGTTTCTATCACTTTTCGTTTTTCAGTACTTATTACCGAAACACTGTTGTCGTTGGAGTTTGCAACAAAAAGATATTTGCCATCGCTCGTTACTGCCATATCATTTGGGTTACTACCCACCATTATGGAATCAATCATAATAGTTTTGCGTGTATCATACACCATCACTTTAGCTCCACCCCACAAGCTTACATATAGGCACTTACCATCCTTAGATAATACGCAGGTATAGGCTTCAGCACTTAGTTTAAGCGTAGAAAATTGACTTCTGCTAGCCGTGTTTATTATATATAATGAACTATCTTCTTTGGTTACCACATATAGATGCTTCTCATCAACACACATGCCAGCGGGTGATATTTCATTAGGCCATTGTTTACCCAAAACAATACTATCAGCCATGGTTAGCTTATCTTTATTTATTTCATAGCTACGTATTACGTTTTCGTTTCCACCAGAGGCGTACAGCTTTCTGCCGTCAGTACTAAAGGCGAGTCCTAGCCATGATGCAGGTACTGCTATACTATCGGTCAGCTTTTGAGTAGCTACATCAATTAACATAATTGATTGTATGCTTTGTCCGTTATTAGTAACCGCTACATATTTCTTATCGGGGCTTACTGCTATGTTAAGAGGCAGGTCGCCGAGGCCAACCTTATCGCCAATTGGTGTTAAGTGCCATCCATTGGGCAAATCAACCCTCTTTGCCTCAATTTCTTTAAGGGTTTGGCAAAAAGCGGGGGTACATACTACGAGCAAAAGCCAGACAAGTTTTCTCATAAATAGATGTTTACAAAGCGGAAAATTATACAAATAGCCCTTTATTTGGCTGTTTTTGAGCTTTAAGATTACATTAAATCTGCAAAACCCTTTAATAAGGGTATATTAAAAATTCCAACTACTTTTAAAGCAATTTCCTCGAGGGACCGTCTACCTACAAAACGAGAGAAAGATGATTGCTTACCCTATGGCAGAACAAAAAAGCCAGAACATTATACAAACCGTTCAGGAATATGGCAAACGCCTTTTCAGTTTTATACGCGGCCGCGTTAGGACTGATGAAGATGCTGAAGACATATTGCAGGATGTATGGTACCAGTTTAGTAATGTTACTGATGCTGATTCTATTGAGCAGGTAGGTTCGTGGTTATATACGGTTGCGCGCAATAAAATTACCGATAAATACCGCAAACAAACCACCCGAAATTTAGAGGATTTTGTATACGAGGACGAGGATGGAGAAGTCAGCTATAAAGACATTTTGCTGGCCGACCTTAACACCCCCGAAGACGAACACTTAAAGCACATTTTTTGGGAAGAACTGTTCAAGGCATTAGATGAATTGCCAAAAGAACAAAAAGACGTGTTTGTATGGAACGAGCTGGAAGATATGACCTTCAGGGAAATATCAGAAAAGACCGGGGAGAACATTAAAACACTTATATCACGCAAACGTTATGCTGTGGCTCACTTACGTGCCAGGCTTAAAACCCTACATACCGAATTATTAACTTATTAAAATCAAAAATCATGTCAAACGAAGAAAACAAAAATATGGGATATTACGGCAGAAGCTGGGGCTGGAAATGCCTCTTCATTATCCCACTGGTAATATTAGCCGCATTAGCAATTGGAGGCATAGTAATGCTCTTATGGAACTGCATTATGCCAAGCCTGTTCCCAACCATTGGCTTACTTACATACTGGCACGCTATTGGCTTACTATTGCTCTGTAAAATACTATTTGGGGGCTTCCACCGTCATCATGGTGGATGGAGAGGTAGGCGCCGCATGCACATGGCCTGGAAAGAGAAATGGATGGGCATGAGCGATGAAGAAAAGGCTAAATTCAAAGAAGAATGGAAAAATCGTTGCCAACCCAGGTGCTAAACAAATAATACTGTCGGTTTAAAGCAAAAGAGAGGCCTATTTAGCCTCTCTTTTTGCATTTATATGCCTAAACAAAGTACCTTTGCAAGCCCTATTGCGTTAATATCTCCATGAATTACAACCAGAAGAACAGGTGGAAAATAATACTCGTAGTGGCCGCTTCGGTCATTGTGGGTGTATCTCTTTGGTATTCAAGCATCTTAGTAAACAAAATGCAGGTGGAAGAGCGCCAAAAGGTAAAGCTTTGGGCTGAGGCCATACAACGTAAGGCCAAGCTGGTAAAATATGCCAATACCTTGTTCACCCAAATTGGTGGTGATGAAAGACAGAAAGTACAGCTTTGGGCTGATGCCACTAAAATGTTGGCTAGTACCGAAGTATCAAATATTGATCTTGGTTTTGTATTTAAGCTAATACAAGATAACCAAACCGTACCGGTTATACTTACTGATGGTAATAACAAAATAATATCATCACGTAACCTCGATTCGTTAAAGCAAAACGATACAGCTTACCTGCGGAAAACCCTTGCTCAAATGAAAGAGCAACATCAACCCATTGAAATAACGGTTTACAAAACTCAAAAAAACTTTCTCAATTACCAGGATTCGAAAGTATTTACTGAATTAAAGGGTGTACTGAACGATCTGCAAAATTCATTTATGACGGAAGTAGTAGCCAATGCCGCTTCGGTTCCGGCTATAATTACAGATTCTACACAGTCTACAATATTGGCATATGGCAGTGTGGACTCAACTCGAATAAATGACCCCACCTACCGCAAAGAGCTTATTACTACTATGCAGAGCAGTAATACCCCAATTATTATTGAGCTGGGTGATGGCGGTAAGGATTATATATTTTATGAAGAATCTTCTTTATCAAAAGAATTACGTTATTTCCCTTACCTCGAATTAGGCATCATAGGCTTATTCATATTGTTCAGCTATTCATTGTTCAGCACCGCGCGCAGAGCCGAACAAAATAGGGTGTGGATAGGTATGGCCAAAGAAACTGCTCACCAGTTAGGCACCCCACTCTCTTCACTAATGGCATGGGTTGATTATTTAAAGAGCAAAAACTTTGCCAATGCAGAAGAGCTGGAGAAAGACGTTAAACGGTTAGAGATAATTACCAGTAGGTTCTCTAAAATTGGTTCATCGCCACAACTTGAGGTGCAAGATGTAACGGTAGTATTGCAAGAAACCCTTGACTATATGAGGGCTCGTACATCTATGAAAGTGAAATTCACTTTCAATATTGCGCCTCATGCCGATTCAATTGCTGCTATTAACGCGCCGCTGTTTTCATGGGTAATTGAAAATCTTTTCCGCAATGCTATTGATGCTATGAGTGGCGAAGGAGCACTTACAGTTGAAGTTACCGATCAAATGCAATTCCTGTATATCGATATATCAGATACAGGAAAAGGCATACCTAAAGGAAAATTCAAAACCGTATTTGAACCCGGTTATACTACTAAAGAACGTGGCTGGGGTCTTGGCCTATCTTTATGTAAACGTATTATAGAAGATTACCATGATGGCAAGATATTTGTTAAGAGTTCTGAAATAAACAAAGGGACCACCTTCCGTATTGTTGTAAAAAAACGTCCTTAATTACGTTTGCTTTGGCTGGTTTATATATTCACATACCTTTTTGCAAACAGGCCTGCCATTATTGCGATTTCCACTTTTCTACTTCATTAAGAAATAAAGGGGCACTGGTAGATGCTTTGTGTAAAGAGATTGAGACACGCAAAGATTACCTTGGCACTAGTGGGCTGACATCTATTTATTTTGGTGGTGGCACGCCATCGTTACTAAGTGCAACTGACCTAACCCAAATACTGGGGACCATTCAAAAACATTTTACTCTCACACCTGATGCGGAAATAACATTAGAAGCAAACCCTGATGATCTTACTTCGACTAAAACGGACGAGCTAAAAGCTGCAGGCATTAACAGGTTAAGTATTGGCATACAATCTTTTCTCGATGAACATTTGGTTTTAATGAACCGTTCGCATAATGCAACGCAAGCCATAGAAGGCGTAAAGAATGCACAACGATCAGATATCACCAATATCAGTATCGATTTGATATACGGGCTCCCGAATCTTAGTCCTGAGAAATGGGCATACAATATAAAACAGGCCTTCTCATTGGGTATTACTCACCTATCTGCTTATTGCTTAACCATCGAAAAAAAGACTGCACTGAACCGCTTTGTGCAGAACAAAACCATACTGCTACCAGAAGAACCAATAGTGCTTGAACAGTTCAGCATGCTTATGGAACAAACTGCAAAGCAGGGCTTTATTCATTACGAAATTTCGAATTTTTGTAAAGAAGGGATGCATGCTAAACATAACAGCAGTTATTGGAAGAACGATTCTTATTTAGGCATTGGCCCTTCAGCTCATTCGTATAATGGCAATTCACGCCAATGGAACATTGCAAACAACGCACTTTATATAAAAGGGATTGAAGCACTAGAACCGGCATTCGAAAGAGAAGAATTAACTGATGCCGATAAATTCAATGAATATATAATGACCAGACTCAGGACCATTTGGGGAGTTGATTTAGTATTTGTAAAAGATACTTTTGGAGAAAACGTATTAACTAACCTTCAAAACGAAGCGAAGGAATATATTACTCTTGGCTATATGCAACAAAAGGGGGAAAACGTAACTTTGACAAAAGAAGGCAAATTCATTGCGGATAAAATAGCATCTGATTTGTTTATATAATATGTTTGTAAGCATACAACATAAGGGTAAAGCATACAAGGCTGATCTGAGTAAGCCGATAGATATCTCTATTCCTTTACGGGCAGGTATACATAATGTAAATGCCTGGCATGCGGAACCAGTTAAAATAGAACCAGTACGTTTAGGCAGTTGGGTTGGTGAAGTAAAGTCAGGTGCTCCCGTAAATTTTCGCAATGTAGCATTCAACCCGCATGGTAATGGCACGCACACCGAATGTGTAGGACACATCAGTAAGGAAGATTATAGCGTTAACCAATGCCTGAAAGATTTCTTTTTTATTGCCGAGCTCATTAGTATTTTACCCGATGAGTTGCCTAATGGCGATAAGGTAATTACTGAAGAACATATAAAAAATTGCCTGCAAGATAAAAAGCCGGAAGCGTTGATAATACGCACAGTATCAAATCCGGTGAGTAAAATAGATATGCAATACTCTGATACTAATCCACCCTACCTTACCGAAGGGGCAATGAAACATATTGTGGCTATTGGTGTAAAACACTTATTAGTTGATATGCCATCGGTAGATAAAGAAAAAGATGATGGCAAATTAACGGCACATCATTTATTCTGGAGTTATCCCGCACAACCGGATACTACAAAAACTATTACCGAGCTTATATATGCACCGAACACGGTGTTAGATGGTACGTATTTGCTTAACCTACAAATAGCAAGCTTCGAGAATGATGCTACCCCAAGCAAGCCCGTACTCTTTCAATTGGTAATGTAACCTAACAAAAAAGCCCCGCATTTCTGCGGAGCTTTTCTTTATAATTAAAACTTAACAAGCTTATTTGATAATTGTTACCCGCCCTACCATACGGTGGTGGTTCTTATATATATCGGTGAATTCAACCAACCATACATAGGTATCTTCCTGGCATTCGGCACCCGAAGTAGGCCCTGTGTGCACCGTTCCATCCCATGGTTGCGTCAAACTTGTACAATGGTACAACTCTTGTCCCCATCGGTCAAATATCCACATTTGGAATGCTATTACACCAACAGCCTTAGGAATAAAGCCATCATTTAAACCGTCGTTATTTGGTGTAAATGCATTTGGTATATAGAATGTCCAGAACGGAGTTATAACGATTGGCTCCGTTATAGAATCTTCACAACCATATTTGTTCTTTATCCACAAAGTAGCCAAATATGTACCTGTATCCTGGAATGTACCAGTATACAAATATGTGTGTGTTGTGTTCTGAGTGCTATCAAGCGAATCTGTCCTGTCGCCAAAGGTCCAGTTCCACCATACAGGGTTACCTTGCGATTGATCAGTAAATACAACCGTCGGTTTCAATGTATCAGTTGGATTAGGGCTTGCAGTAAAATTAGCAACCGGTATTGGCCATGCTGTTATATAATTAGGTTTTACCAATGTTGCAGAGCAACCATGGTTTGTACCAACGGTTAACTGAACAGTGTATGTACCAGGTTTGGTATAGCAGTGTGATGGAAACTCTCCGGTAGAAGAAGAATCAGATGAGCCATCGCCAAAGTTCCATAACCAGCTATTAACAACGCTACCATTAATAGGGGCAACCGTACTGTGGTCACCGGTATCTGATATACAAAGCTTAACGCAACCAGTAGTATCGCTAAAGAAAAGTGGAACTGGTATTGGGTTTACCCAAACAACTCCCTTAGTAGAATCGACACAACCATGATTAGAAGTAACTATGAGGTCAACATTATACGAGCCTGCTGCTGGATAGCTATGTGAAGGATTAGCACCTGTGCCGTTCGTACCATCGCCAAAGGCCCAGTTTTCTGCTGTAATAGTTCCACCTGTTACGGTTGAATTATCAGTAAATACTGTAGCTGTACCAAAACAAGGTTGAGTAGCAGTATATGCAGGTACAGGTATCGGATACACTGTAACTGGTATACTTACACTTGAATCGCATCCGTTACTTGAGGTTGAGGTAAGTGTTACATTAAATGTACCAGAAGCTCCATAGGTATGTGTTGGGTTTTGTAATGTTGAAGCACCCGATCCATCACCAAAGTTCCAGCTCCATTTAGTAACTGAATCTCCACAACCAATGGTAGACTTGTCCGTAAAGTTTGTTACAAAACCTTTACAAACACTGGTAGCAGTAAAGTTTGGTACCGGTACCGGATTAATTATTATTGGCAACGTAGTGTCGTGCGTGCAACCCGCGGCAGAAGTAACTGTAAGAGTTACATTGTAGGTTCCGCATGCTTTATAATGGTGTGTTGGGTTTTGCAAAGCAGAAGTACCGCCATCACCAAATGCCCAAGCATATGTTTTAATTGATTGTGTAGGTGGTACATTTGCAATTGTTGATGTACTTGTAAACACTGCATTCTGATCCTGACACACTGCAGGTGCTAAGAAGTTAGCCACCGGTATAGGGTTAACTATAGCTACTGCTGTAGCCGTCCCTAAACAACTTCCACTTGAAGTTAAGTTAACCGTAGCAGTATAGGATCCATTAGTTGCATACGTATAAGTAGGGCTTTGTGCTGTTGATGTACCAACTCCATCACCCATGGTCCATGCATAAGTACCTGTCGCACCCATATTAGTCGGTGTAAGTGTAAATATACTTGGTGTACCTAAACAAACAGGTGGCACCGTAATTGTTGCAGTAGGATTAGGATTAACAGTAACAGGTATAGTTAAACTATCCTTACAGCCAGAAGCTGTAGTAACCACTTCCTTCACATTGTATGTACCTGCTGCTGCATAGGTATATGTTGGAGTCTGTCCTGCTCCGGTTCCTTTCGCAGGGTCGCCATAGTACCATTTCCAACTCATTCCGCCATGCGATGTATCAGTGAAAGCTGTTGGTGTTCCCTGACAAACCGTAGTGGCTGTAAAGCCGGCTGTCGGTAAAGGGTTAACCACTATAGGCAAGGTAGTATCATGCGTACACCCCGCTCCCGAAGAAACTGTAAGTGTTACATTAAATGTACCAGTAGCAGTATATGTATAAACCGGGTTTGTTGCATTTGATGTTCCACCGGCAGCATCACCAAAGGCCCATGATGAAGTTGCAGGAGCCGGCTTTGTAGTATTTGTAAACACAGTAGGTGAACCTAAACAAACCGGTGTTGTTGTAAAGTTAGGTACAGGTGGTCCGGTTATATGAACGGGTTCAATAACACTGTCCGAGCATCCACCACTTGTTGTAATTTTAAAGAATACCGAATAAGTACCAGTATCGGCATAAGTATAACTTGGGTTCTGAGAAGTAGATGTTCCCTTAGCAGGATCACCAAAACTCCATGCCCATGACGACTGAGTACCACCACAACCCACTGTTGTTGTATCATTAAATACGGTAGGTGAACCTATACAAACCGGGGTAGTTGTAAATCCGGGCTTGGGGTTCGGATTTACAGTAACTGTTTGTTTAGCCGAGTCAACACATGGCGCACTTCCGGCTACAAGAATTACATTAAATGTTCCACAAGTAGCATAAGTATGTTGGGGGCTTGGCGCCGTAGACGTGGTTCCATCACCAAATATCCACTTAAAGGTTGCTGTACCAGTAGATGTATTGGTAAATAGCGTTGGACTGTTTTGACAAACAGTCGGTGCTGTGAAACCCGCCGTCGGCGGGCCTGTGACGACGACATTCAAAGTTGTATCTCCTCCGCACCCACCGTTCGTAGTTTTTAAATTAGTTGTATATGTGCCTGCAGTTGGGAATGTAAAGGTTGGGTTTACGGCCGATGAGGTAGACCCGCCCTGAAATGTCCATAAATAGGTATTGGTAGCGGCAGTGCCACCTGTAGTTAAATTGGTAAATTGGGTTGGGTTACCGGCACAAACCGTATCTGAGCTAAAGAACGGTACGGGAGGAGTACCTGTGCTGCTCGCAACAATAGTGTCAAGCGTATCTGCACAAGATGCGCCTGCTACAGTAGTAATAATTACCTGGTATTTTCCGGGGCAACTTATTGTAATTGACTGAGTATTGCCTGCCGTCGGAGTCATACACCCAGGGCCTGGAGCAATCCATTGGTATGAAAGCCCACCATTTGGGGCAGTGAGCGTAATAGGTTTACCGCATAAGGCCGGAGCAGAGGTTATAATACCCAGGGTAGCGCATTGGGCATCAAAATAGGCATATCCAAAGTGGCCACCTTGTCCGCAATCCGAAGTCATTACAATAATTGTAACACATTGCCCTATATACTTTTTAAGCGATATGTATGATGGGGTCCAAGGTAGCCAAGCACAAGGATTACCATCAATATCACTCCCTATATTCTGCCATGCCGTTCCTGTTGTGGCGCCTGCAACTGCTGTATAGTTACCACAGTGTGGTATAGTATCATTATTCATGTCGAGCATGGCAACCTTAAAATACGGTTGTTGGTGGAAACAATGCGAAGGATTTTCAAGCACTACTGCATAATTGTAATAAAAGTCAGCATTAGCAGGTGTTACAGTAAATTCCTGTTCTAAAAAAGCAACACCAGAGTTAGGCTCCCCTAAGAAACCTGAAGTATAGTTTGCACCATCTCCAACGCGGCAAGAATAGTTGTAACCAGGACAAACCATCGGCAAGGTACCTCCACCAGATGCTATAACAGGATCGTTTCCTGAAGCCAATGCAATAATTGAATCCTGGTAATCTCCCGCAGCGGCCGATCCCGTTGCCGGATCAAGGGCGCCTTGCGTTCCAACACCAGGCGAGAATGTAGGCGCGCTATAGGAAAAACTAGTAGGGCCGCCATTTGGAGGATTATTACAGGCAGGTTTTAATTCTGAGGAACAATCAGAATATCCACAGGTCCAAGCTGACAATGTTCCATTTTCAAAACCAACATTATCGCAAGCCGGATTACAGGTAATTAAAGGGTTTTTCTTTGGAGCCTTTTGATTTACAACTTCTGCAATACTACTGGGGAATTCAGACTTTATTTGTTTGAACTCATTATACATATTAACATAATGAGTTTCCATCATTTCAATATATTCCCGCTTCTGAAAATCAGTTAATTTATTGTAATTCGTACTTAAATAAATATTTAGTTTTTTCGCATCCTTTCTAAGAGTATCTGAATAATATTTACGGAAATCATTAAAATCTGCATCAGATATACCTGTTTTTTGCTTAAAGCCTTGCTGTACTTGATCTTCTATACCTTCAGTGGTATTTTCCATCCACTCAATTCGTGCTCTTCTAGCTGCTTTCACTTGATCAGAAACGTCTTGAGCATTGATGTTCTGTATGCCAAACAAAAACAAACAGCAAAACAAAAAGACAGTTTTAAATTTAGTAGTAAAGTAAATTTTAATCATAGTTAGGGATTTTAACTAATGTAGAAAGCACTTGGAAATTTATAATTTATTCGCCTTAGTGGAAGAAGGCCAATGTTAAGCAAATATGAAGAAATAGTAGTTTTTATCATTCAAAAAACAATATCTGAAACTTTACTAAAACAAATTAGCTGCTTTTTTTACTGTATCAAAGATAGTTATTTTTTGCTAAAAAGCAAAATAAAGTGTAACTTTTTCTATATTCCCCACGTAGATGGCTTTCTAAGCATCTGTAAAGTTCTAATTTCAAGGCTGTTTAGAGCAGGCTTGTTATCATATTCCCACTTTGCCATTGGGGGCAGACTCATTAATATTGATTCAGTCCTTCCATTAGTAAATAAACCAAATTTGGTTCCTCTGTCATATACTAAATTAAATTCAGCATATCTTCCTCTTCTTAATAATTGCCAGTTCCGGTTATCTTCATTATAAGGCTTATCTCTATTATTTTCAACTAAAGGCAAATAGGCCTTTAAAAAACTTTCTCCTACCGACTTTACAAAATCAAAGCGCTGTTGTTTTGTCATTTGCTCGTTACCCGATAACCTATCGAAGAAAATTCCGCCTATTCCGCGGGTTTCATTTCGGTGTTTTATAAAAAAATATTCATCTGCCCACTTTTTAAATTCGGGATAGTAAGTAGAATTATGTGCATCACATACTCTTTTAAGATGCTGGTGGAAAAACTTCGCTTCTTCCTCATTTATGTAATGAGGGGTAAGATCAATACCGCCACCAAACCACCACATATCGCCCGCCTCAAAGTACCTCACATTCATATGTATAATAGGCACAAAAGGATGATTTGGATGAATTACCAGCGATACCCCAGTGGCTAGAAAGTCTATTTTTTCGTCTAAAGGAATTCCAGCTTCCTTCTTTAAGAACTCAGGGCAAGGACCATGTACAGCGGAAAAGTTTACACCGCCTTTTTCAAATATGGCTCCGTTATCAATAACGCGTGTCCGCCCTCCCCCACCTTCCGGTCTTATCCACAAATCTTCCTTGAACCTAGCTTTGCCATCAGCATTTTCAAGACCCGTGCAAATGGTATCCTGAAGGCTGCGAAAGAAATCTTCAATTACTTTTTTATCGGGCATAAATACTTTTATTGAATAGGGCAAAAGTATTTAATTGATGCGAACTAACAAATTAAGGTAGATTCTTTAAATAATTATCTCATGCACCCGGTATATTGGCAATACTAAGCCCCGTTTTAAAAGCAACCTTTTATCTATTACGCCCCATATGGTTGTTTCAACCATTTTAAGGCTTTCATTGTCTTCAAAAATTATTTTCACCTTATCTTTAAAAAAATTACCAAGCTTCATCGCCCTTTCTGCCTCATATTGCCTGGTATTTATTTCTTCCTGCCCAGCCAAAACTTCTGCTTCTGGGAAATTCATATTGGCAATTGTTTCTTTTTCAACTATCGAAATGGTATCAATCTCTTTATTCATAATTGGGGCGGTTAGTTGTATGCTTAAACGGAAGAACATTTTAATTGTTCCGGATAATTATTAACAAATCAGCAATTCTGTTAATAACCCTATCTGATGTTTTTGCAATCAACCACAGTATCGCCCATTTCTAACATGGCATTAATTAAACATGCCCTACTGAATCTTTTCAAATCAGATAACTTTATCTCCTCCACCTCAATAATGCGCTCATCAATCAATTGTTGTCTTTTCGTTCCTTCTAATAAAGGTTTATTAGGTGTAACCCATTTCCTTCCGTCGAAAAAAATAATATTAGAAAAAGAAGTATCGGTAATTAAACCATTCTTAATTATAAGTACCTCGTCACAACTTTCTCGTTTTGCCGATAATTCGTTCAACTGTTCCCTATCAGCATATTTATAGGAATAATCAATACTATTATCAACTATTAGTTTAAGGCTTTCTATTTTCCGTTTTGTATACGGTTGCACTTTAATCTCCACAATTGATTCATTATAAGTAATAGTACATTTTTGGATACCATTTAATTCCGCATCTTTCAGCTTAAGGTGCTCAATAACATCAATAGCGCGTTTGCAATCAAACAGTTCCTTCCGAGCATTATTAAGCCTGCGGTTATGGTATGCCGCATTTTGTATTTGCCCCTCTACAACTTTAATTGTCTCTATTAATAGGCACATAAATTTTATCAATTAATTCCTGGTATTCCATTTCGGCATTACTATCTAAAGTTATTCCCCCGCCACTCTTAAAAAAGAGTCCATTATCACGCTCCTCAATATAACGAATCATTACTGCACTTTCTACATTCTCTCCATCGTAATAACCAAAAACCCCGGTATAATATCCTCTTTCGTATCCCTCTACCTCTTTAATTATTTCAACTGTTTTACGCTTTGGCGCACCACTTATAGAACCCGCAGGTAATAACAAAGAAAATAACTCTCCCAGGTTTTCCATGAGTTCTGGCCTAACCTCCCCTCTTATTTCAGAACTCACCTGCAATAACTCTGAGTTAAATGTTTTTATACGACTTATATACCTGAACCTTTTTAATGCAACTTGGTTCGCTACCATACTTAGGTCATTCCTAATCAGGTCGACCATGGTAGAATGCTCTGCCAATTCCTTACCATCCTTTAAAATGATTTCTTCTGCATTTGGAATATTGGCGTTTATTGTTCCTTTCATCGGAAAAGAAGATATCATACCTTCTTTAATTTCTACAAACGGCTCAGGCGAAAAAACAACTAACTTATTTTTTATCCATAGTTTGTAAGGAGCCTTACTGTACACAAAAATATCCTTCAAGGATAAGGATGTTTTTATTTTAGTCTCATAAGTTAGGTTTACTAAATAACTGTCACCTTGTTGCAGGTGCTCCTGAATTTTGTTAAACTTACTTTTATAATCACCAAAACTTAAAGGATATTTCTCGAAAACGAAATCGGCAGGAGCTTTAGCAGCGTTATTGTTAAAGTTAGAAAAACCTTTAAAATCAAATAAAATATTCTCGCTATCCAATTTATCGAGCGGAATAACAATTGGCTTTGTTTTATCAAAGTCTATTACAAACAAAAATGGAATCTTTTGCTGAGCGAATATATTCAGTTGTTCTAACAAAACTTAATTCTTTAATGGTATTGTAATAGTTACCTTGGTGCCGGTTTCTTCCCCTTCCTTATCTTCAATAATTATATTAGCGAGTCCTGGCCTAAAACTGTTCAATATATTAACGCGATCTTCAGTAGCTGATATGCCCATAGACCGATGGGTAGGATCTCGATGCCTTTTAATTTCTCCCGCTTTTTTACGGCCAATGCCATTATCTTCAATGATACATATTAATTTTAAATCGCTTTCATAAATATGTATGGTAAGCATTCCATTATTATTTTGCATTGGCATAAGACCATGCAATATTGAATTTTCAACAAAAGGCTGTAGTAACAAAGGTGGAATAAGAGTATTATACACAGATACATTCGTATCAATATCTATTTTGAATTTAAACTTACCCGAAGCTCTTAATTGTTCTAGGCCTATATACAGTGTAAGGGTATCCATTTCCTGGCCAAGAGGTATATATTCTAGCTTCGAATTCTCAAGCACATTACGTATGAGCCTCGCAAACTTGGCCAGGTAATCTTGCGCTGTTTTACTGTCATTCTTTAAAATGTGGTTCTGTATAGAGTTTATTGCATTAAAAATAAAATGCGGATTCATCTGGGCGCGCAAGGCCTTCATTTCAATATCGGCGATGCGTTTATTCATTAATGTCTTTTCGTGTTCTCTTTTCTCCACCCGCTTTAGTATATAATAGAACACAGATATTACAAATAAAACCATCAGGGATATAAACCACCAGGTTAGCCAGAAGGGCTTGTTTATAGTAAATATCAAATGAATATCGGCCTTACTTTCCTTACCGTTTGATGCAATGGCCCTAACCGTGAAATCATATTGTCCGGCGGGAAGAAATTGGTATTCGACATTAGGTGTTAATGTTGTGTGCCATCCTGTATCCAATCCCAGCAGCCGATAACGATATTGTATTTTACCAAAACTATTATAAGACAATCCAACAAATGAAATTTTGATTCTGTTTTCAGAATAAGCTAGCGATACAGGCTTATCGCTTGAAAACTTTTTATCATTAACCGTAAACCGGGTAATAAAAACAGATGGTATAGGCTCAATTTCAACAGCAGGCAATGTATGTGAAATAATACCATTTTGAGTAGACAACCAAAGTTTATTGCCTGCTTGCAGTATTTGACTTATGGGTTGACTTGGAAACGCATCGGATAAATTATACTTTGAAACTGAGTAATTTCCATCTTCATTAATTGTTACAGCCGAAATTCCGCTTTTAGAGCCAACCCAGATTGTACCATAACTATCTACAAAAACATCTTCACAATTATTTGATATTAGCCCATCAGCAGTTGTAATACGACTATAGGTATCTCCATTCTTAACAACAATACCATTACCATAAGTTGAAAAATAATAAACATGCTGTTTATCCTGGCATATACCCTTAATTCTGCTTTTTAAATATGAATTCTCTCCTCCTTTGTATTTGAGCCTATTATTTTCATAAGCCCACAACCCGTTCAGGCAACCCAGCCAAAGCTCACCTTTATCATCAACATAACTTGTTAAGGTCCGCGAAGGAAGTGTATCTAATATTTCAGCGTATTGCGATCGTTCATTTATTCCATACAAATAATAACGATTCATTACATAGATGCGTTTGTTTATAGTATCGGTAGCAGAAAGGTAACAAGCAATAACATTTCCACCGGTATCCTTTACAGGCATTAGTTTATTAGTGTTATTAAATATAACGTATGCCGATGTACCATGATATTCGTATAAGTTACCGGTACTAATTATTAAAGGATAACTGCGTACAGAATAACCCAATACCTCATTAGGATATTTTGAAGAATTAATTACTACATTCCTTATTATAGTATCGGAAGTTGCTATATCGATAGTATCCCTCGCTTTGCTAATACTTATACGATTGCCATCAATTTTGTTAATCATATACCTAACTGAAGATGGCCCTAGCGGTAAAGAGTATTCTCGTACAAAATGATTGGGGCATAAGTAATACAAACCATTTTCGAGTGTGGTGAACCATTTGCCACCTTCGTTATCAATCATTATATTGGTTACCGAATAACCGTTTAAATAATGTATTTCGCCCAAAGCAATACCATTCTCATTATTTACATAGTTGTATATGCCTTTTGACCGTTTCGAGATCCACAAATTATGTCCTTCCTGTGTAAAGCATGTTATCATAGCATTATCTTTTCCGTAGGCAAGCAGAGTAGATACTTTATTTGGAGTAAAGCTTCGTAATAAAGCAAGGTCAGTAATTAAAAAGGTGTCGGCGCTTTGTTCCCAATAGTGAATATTTGTCGGGTCTAACCTATCAATATCAGGACTGCCTATATATTTACTCTTATTATAAATCGATAATCCCCGTTTGTATTTGCTGCCCAGCAAGTTTCCATAAATAAAATTATTCCCTTCCACCTTAACTATAAATAAAGCTGTTGCCGAGGGAGTAATCAGATGAAAATCGGATGCTTTATATCCCGGGTAAATCTTATAATAGCCAGTCCCTGCTCTAATACCGCACCACAGTGTGTCCCCACTATCAACAGTAAACGATATCATGAGCGAGTTTTTAATATTTGCAACAATACTATCGTTGGCACCAATATTGTAAATAGAATCATCTGCCCAGTAGCATATTTTACCTGAGAGCGAACGAAACCAAATACGTCCGTGCTTATCTTCACAAATACCAAAAATGGTGTTATCAACCATTCCATTTTCAATGCTGTACGTTTTAAAAGAATACCCGTCGAAACGAGCGACGCCGGCATCGGATGCTACCCAAATGAACCCCTTGGAATCTTGAAAAGTAAAATATGTTTCAGAACTTGGTAGCCCATCTTTTACATTGTAGTTTTTAAATACCGGTTGCTGTGCTTGAGTACTACAAGCATAACCCCACAGCATTAACCAAACTACAAATGTTTTAAATATTGTCCAAATCGGT
>JABDHI010000031.1 GCA_013285655.1 Bacteroidota bacterium | reverse complement strand
ATGATCGGTATAGGGATTAGGGCTTGTACCATAATTACCTGCAATATCAATACCAATGTTTTGGTTATCATAAACACGGTTATTTGAAATATTAAAACCATTCACATTACCATCAAGCGTGCACGTTTCACTAAAACCGGTTGCATTATCATAAAATTCATTACCGGTTACAATAATATTTTGCACCGGTTTAACAGAATCTCCGTAAGTAATAAAAGGCTGAGCATTCTCATTACTGTTGGGTACAGCGGAGACCGAGGTGTTCCAGTATATATGATGAATTGTATTATTTATAATTTGAATATTGGTAGACACACCGTCAATAAAAATGCCGATACTGTTATTGCCAACGCAATTATAGAATTGCAGCCCGGTTACCTTTATATAACTCTGGTTCGATATGGTTAATAAAGTTGCTGCGGTTGCGTTCCCACTTATAATTGCAACTCCATTATTATAATTAGCAAGTGTAATATATCCTCCCGCGCTTGAACCTGAAACTGGCATGGTAATCTGTTCTATATAAGTGCCTGCCATTATTTCAATAGTTGTGCCAGGCGTAGCATTATTACACGCATGCTGAATTGTTTTCCATGGCGTACTCGTACTTTGAGCCTGAGTTTTGGTGTAACTATCATTGCCAGTGTTTGATACATAATAAGTTTGCGCATTAGCAAACTGAAGTGACACAAGAAAAAACAAAAAAGAAGAGATAACCTTTGAAGGAGTTTTTGAAAATAAGTATTTGTCCATGCTATGTAAAGTTTCGTTAAAGAAACAGTTAATATACTTCCTATTTTGATATTTTCACACCTCAAACGATTGGTTCACAAATAAATAGTATTTTTACAGAACTATGCCTCTCAACAAAACTCTGGGTAATATGAAATATGCATGGCTATTATTTTGCACCTTGCTCATTTCAGTAACAGCTAGTGCACAATCAGACAGTACTGGCCTCAGACGACTCCCATTTGTTAGCTTTAATAACCCTAATGTACCTAAACGCATAAAAGAAGGGCGTACACTAACCATACATTTGTATACCGATAGTGCAGGCAATCATACCTATAACGGACCGATATTTGTTGGCGACCCAAATTCGTTATTGATGGTAGGTGGCACCGAACAGTACCAGGGTTATTCTGACGGAGGTTTCACCTACGAGGAACGTATTACTTCCTACACCAGCGATGAGATCACTGTTATACCACATAAAGAAATTGAATACATATCACTTCAGCCCAGGTTACGACCTGTTTTCAGTACTTTGGTAATTGCCTCCCTTGCGGTAGTTTGTATTGGTACACCCATTGCCATTACCGGCTATTCGAATTTAGCCGGAGAAAGTGTAGAAATTGCAGCAGGTACTTTGGTTGTTAATGCGGTTCTTTATAAGGTATTCCACACGCGCAAGTTCCGTATAAAAGGCAACAGTATTAGCAAGCTCTACAGTAATCAATAGCTTTTTATTAAAGCTTTACTTCAACCCTTATCTCTCTGTTCTATCTTATTAAGGCCTGTTAAACAGCTATGTAGGATATTATATTTCTACTATCGTCCATTACCCTTGTTTATTTAAGCTTTATGGTTGTAATACAAGCACAAAAAAAGCCCCCCGAATGCTCGGGAGGCTTTTCAATTTCAGTTTAGTTAATTACTTAACCATAAACTTACCGCGATCGACCAGATTGCCATTCGCATCATTAAGTGTATATAAATACATGCCTGGTGCAAATACCGATGTATTTAAATTGCTTGTACCGTTTTTCATTTCAACTTGTTCAACTTTCCTTCCAGTTACATCATATACGTTAATGTATTGAAGGGTGTTGATGGTAGTTGTGAATGTAATATTGCTTGTACATGGGTTAGGGAAAGCATTTACCTTACCATTGTAGCTTATTTCGTTTACACTTGCAGGTGCTGATGAATCCCATACAATTTTAGTGCCAGAAGTATTGCTGTCCATGATCATTTGTACTAATATATAACCTACGCCATTAGCGTACCAGTTATACTCGTGGGTTTTAACCTTAGTAGATTGCAGGGTTGACCAAGCACCAGCTGAGCTTCTACCCTTTGCAGAATCAATGGTAATATCCCAATGGTTTTCGCGTATTACCTGGTAAGTACCAGTCGGAGTTGTCATAGTACCATATGCATCTACAGTATCCCAATAGCTAATTTGGGTATTCACTTTAATAGAGTCGTATGCAAAAGCAACAACACCGGTTGGAGCGAATTCATAACTACCGTGGCTTACTCCGTTTAATTTAGTACCATATGTAGCAGGGAGTGTTGCTTGAACATATTCCGGATTAAGATTGATAAAGATCTGGAAAGAAGTACTTGCAGGTCCTGCAACAATTTCTTCTACACCTTGCACAGCAAACTGAGAAGCGCTATTATCAAAATAATAGTAACCGCTCACTCCGCTTGTGGTATCGGCCAGATTATCGCTACTAGAGAATTTTGAAGCATACTTGGTAGACGAAGGAGCCATAAAACTTATAGTATTAACCTTTTCATGGTTTAAAGCTCCAAAGTTCCATGTTTGTGCAGTTGCACTTGGGCCACCCGGTGTATAAGTAGAAGTAGAATCAGTTGCCAATAAAGCTGTAGTGCTTGTTGTAGGCAAATCAGCCGAAGTTAAAGTAATTTGCGCTGAAGCTTGTGCAGCAAAAAGAGCAACACCCGCAGCAGGCAATAAGAACAGTTTAGTAATTTTTTTCATAGTTTTTAGTTTGGTTATTCGTAACAAATATATGCAATATGAACCGAATTAATTAAAATATTAGACCAATTTAATATTGGGCCCATAATCAGCTCATATTCCTTCTTTTATAACTAATTATAAAGTATTTCCTTTAAAACTTGCCTTTAAAATCAAAAAAATTAATTTTGCCAAAAGCTCAATTCTGCATGAAATATTTTTACGATTCAATTCGCAAAAGCGAGGTTATATTAACCCGTCTTGCTTCTACAGCTATTCTATACTTTATTAGCAATTGCTCATTTGCTCAAACCAGTTTAAAGGGAACTATTAAAGATTCTACCTCACAAGAAGGCTTGATAGGTGTTGTTGTTTCGGTAGATAGCACCCAGAACACAACTACTGACCTTAATGGCCATTACAAAATAAGTGTAAGTGCAGGCAAACATCGTGTTACCTTCACCTATATAACCTATCGCAGTAAGGTGGTTACGCTAAATGCATCGGGCGATGAAATGACCGAGAATATAGTATTACAGCCCGAATCTCAGGGTTTACAAATGACGGTTGTTAGTGCCAGTATGTATGGCAAGAATATAGAAGAAGAAAACGTTTCGATGCAGGTATTGAAATCTGAAACGATAGAAAGTATAGGTACAAAAGAAGTGGATGAAGCTATGGATTATGTACCGGGCGTAAACTTAATTGACCAGCAGGTTAACATACGTGGCGGTAGTGGCTGGACCTATGGCGCAGGTAGCCGTGTTTTAATACTGGTTGATGGCTTACCGGAACTTACACCCGATGCATCCGATGTTATTTGGGATTTTTTACCATTGGAACAAATACAACAAATAGAAGTTATTAAAGGAGCTTCATCGGTGTTGTATGGTTCTGGTGCACTTGATGGGGTAATAAACGTGCGTACAGCTTGGCCTACCTCTACCCCTTCAACTACCATTAATTTTTACCAGGGCTTGTATGCCGACCCTTCTGTGCCTGGTTCTGTTTGGTGGAAAGGAGTTCAACAGCCTTATTTTAACGGCTTATCATTTACCCATAGCCACAAATTAGGCCAGTTCGATTTAATAGTTAGCGGTAACCTGCAGAACGAAATAAGTTATGAAAAGGGCGCTAACGACCAAAGGGCCCGCATTGGTTTTACTGCACGGTACAGGTTTAAACATATTGACGGCTTAATGGTAGGTCTAAAAACCAATTATATGTATCAGAACGATGCCACTTATTTAGGATGGGCAAATGATACTACAGGTATTCTCAGGCCGTTGGGTGGCGACACAGGCAAAGGCTCAACCCTTATTAATGCTGTATTCAGAAGGTTGGTAATTGATCCATTTATTAACTATTATACCCCTGGCGGAAGCAGAATAACATTACAGGCACGATACTTTTTATCGAGCAATGTTGATTTTGGTAGTGATAAAGGTTCTATTGCTCAGTCATATTATTACGAGCTGCAATACCAGAAAAAATTCAAACACGATATTACCCTTACTGCTGGATTAGTTTATACCAAGGACATGGTAAATGCACAGCTCTACGGTAACCGCACCGAATTTAATCAGGCGGGGTATTTACAAGCGGAGAAGAAACTGTTTCATGAAAAGTTAAGCTTAACTGGCGGAATACGATATGAGACTGTAACGGTCGACTCTGACAAAGAGCATTCGCCTGTGGTTTTCAGGGCCGGAGCCAATTACAAACTAGGTAAAGCCACATACCTGAGGGCTTCATATGGTCAGGGTTACAGGTTCCCTTCAATTGCTGAGAAATATGTGAACACTAATGTTGGTGGTATAAGCATTTTCCCTAACCCTGACATAAAACCGGAAACAGGATATAGCAGTGAAATTGGTATTAATCAGGGCATGAAAATTGGAAACTGGATGGGTTATGCTGACCTGGCCTTGTTTGAAACCCAATACAAAAACCTTATAAACTTTTCATTTAACTACTGGCAACTACCTGGCACACCTATAATAAAGTTGAACTTTGATAGCCTTGGGTTCAAATCTGTTAATGTTGAAAATGCATTGGTATATGGTGCCGATTTTTCTTATACGGCCGCCGGTAAAATTTGGGGTATACCTGTAAAATTTATTGCAGGTTTTACACCAGTAATGCCAATAAATTTAGACCAGCGTGATTCTGTTAACAAATATGAATCCGAACATCCGGGCCTTAGCTCTTCTACCAAAGATTCTTTGTCTAAAACTGAGATATTGAACTATCGCTCTCTTTACTCAGGCAAGTTAGGCATAGAAATATCATACAAGAAGCTTACATATGGTATTAACGTACGTTATATAAGCTACATGGTTAATATGGACCCTATTTTCATAGGCACGGAGACCCTTCCGTATCTACCTCCGCATTTTGAACCCATTCCAGGTATAAGTGACTGGAGAGAAAAGCATCATACCGGTTATGCTATAGTTGATATGCACCTGGCTTACCAGTATAATGATGCAGTAAAGGTTTTATTTATTGTGAAAAATATATTTAACCAGGCATATATGGTGCGCCCCGCGTTGTTAGGTCCTCCACAGAACTTTACCTTACAGGTTAATATTAAGTTATAATGGGTTGAACTTTTTTTATATTTTTACATTAATCAAACCCAAAAAAAGAACTCTCAATGAAAAAATGGCAGATAAGCATAGCACTCCTCGCAATTATATGTATCACTATGGGTGCAACTACAACCAAAGCACCCGATGAAGGCTTTAAGAACCTTCAGATATTACCTAAAGACATAAGTGAAAAAGAATTACACAATGTAATGAGAGAGTATTCTCTTTCGTTGGGAGTGCGTTGTGGTTTTTGCCATGCCCGTGTAGCTGACAGCACTAAAAAAGAACTTGATTTTGCAAGCGATGCTAAGGACGAAAAGAAGATAGCCCGCCACATGATGCAAATGACAGCATACTTAAATTCGAACTATTTCAATTTTAACAACTCTACCAAGCCCGATACTATACACATGATAATGTGTTATACCTGCCACCGCGGCACACAACAACCTGATGGCAAGAGTTCACGTGCACAACTAGATACGCTGATGATGAAAATGCAGCAGCAGATGCACAAGAAACAGCAATAAGCGATTTCTCATACATTCCTTTATTTCAAGGAATTGCCTTAGATTTGAGTATTAATATTTATTGAATATGAAAAAGATCTATTCATTTAAAATACTCATTGTATGTCTCGGTATTCTGATTTCATACACAGAGCTTTTAGCACAGCAACCTGATATGCAAGCGCTTCTTAATCAGGTTAAGAGGCCAGTTGCTTTGTTGCAGAATCAAATATCCGCAAGCAATACTACCAGCCAGGTTCATCTTAATCCATTATTACAACTGCAAGAAAGATCCAAGCGCTTATCTCGCGTACAGTTCAAAAAACCTACGGGAACCACTGATACCATATTTGTAGGCATAGCCCCAAATGATACACTTACTATTACCGGTAATTATAACCATACAGGGCCGATAGTTGTATTACTAAATGGTGTTTTAATAATTAAGAAAGCAACGGTAACCAACCTTGGAGATCTAATAGCTATTAATAATGGTAAGATCGTTATTGATTCTTCTACCGTAAATTTTCCGCAAGCCTATTTTTACCAGCGAGCCATAATATTAGTTAACAAAGCGAATGCTACCATAAGCAATACTACATTAACATATGGCGGCTTTTCACATAATTTAGTGGTGGCTGATACTGCTCAAATATCGTTTACCAAAGTTACCCAGCCCGATTGGATGACCACCGGACTAACATCTAAAGCATCTTTAACTATTAACCACACTAACCAGGTAGGCGAAATAATAATTGCTGACCATACAAACCTGAACGTAAAAAATGCCACCAACTGTTTATTATGGCACCAAATACCAGATACGGCAGTTATAAACTGGTCGTTTGGAAAACATGATACAACTTACAATTATCATTTTAATAATAGTCAGGCGGGTATTAAAGGTGTAGAATATAATGTAACCGCCGATTCTGTTTACCAGGTTATGTGGGCCCTAATGCCAAGCAGTGGATCAACAATTAATATTGCAAACTCTAAAATCCGGTCTATTGGCTTATGGTTTGATAAACCAAAGGACTCCGTAATTGTTTCCGGCATAACCGATAATGCTACCTATTCAAACTTCACTGCACCCTTATCTGACAGAACATTGACCTTTAGTAATTGCACGGTACAAACCTGGAGTTTTTATGTTTTTCATAAATCTGTCATTAACGTGTCGGGTTGCATAGCCGGGGAAATAGGCACAGAAAATGGCTCGAAGATGTATGGCAATAATTATATGGTTGATGGTTCTGGTGGATATCATTGGACCAGTGATACATCTACAATACTTGCAAGCAATGCTACTGTTAACAGTTATGTACGTAGCGAAAAATCAGGTTTCTTTATTTTTGCTTATGGCACAGTCGGTAACTCAGGTGGTGCTGAAGCCATTGATAACGCCCTCTTAATTGTTGTTCAAAGTTTATTGCCTGCCGACCCAACAGCTATAAATGGCGGTGATGCCTGGTTCGACAATATTAACCAAACGGGTAATTTGTTTGCTGATTCAATAGCGCCTATAAATGGGTCGGCATGGATTCACCCTGGCCCAACCAGTAACTGGATGAAATTTAAAAGCTGGCAATTGTTCTACCAACCCGTAGGCGCTACCAACTGGACTGCAATTAACGGTGTTAATACAACCGAGGTTAGCAATAATTTACTGGCCAACTGGAATACTGCCGGGCTTAACAGTGGTGTTTACGACCTTGACCTAAGGATACGCGATAGCTGGGGAGATAGTGTAGACGCTATAAAGCAAGTAACACTGCTTCCGTTGGTACTGGGCATAAACGAATTAAATGATCTCAGTGGTATTAATCTATATCCTAACCCTGCTAACCAATCTGCCACGATAAATTTCAACTCTGCTTATAGCGAAAAAATACACATATCAGTTACAGATATTACAGGAAAGCAGGAATTTATAAATTCTGACTTAGTAAGTGTAACGGGTAAAAATGAAATTCAACTTAATACTTCTTCACTGCCTAACGGAACTTATGTTTGCCGCATTACAACCAGTAAAGGAAGTGTTCAACGACTACTGGAAATCTCGAGATAGTAAAAATTTATCGAATCAGTTCAACATAACCGTGCAGGTTATAGTTTTTGTTTTCGAAGTCGGTAGCTTTTAATATATAGTAGTAAGTACCTTCAGCTTCTTTTACACCTGCATCACTTGTACCTGTCCAATCATTATTAGGCGATTTCGATTCAAATATCTTTTCGCCCCAGCGATTAAATATTTCCAGGTCATATACTTTCATATTACCTGCTGTAATGTGGAAGGCATCATTTTTACCATCATCGTTAGGAGTAAATACATTAGGTATATACAGGCTATCTATAACATACACAGGCTTACTTAAGGAATCTCTACATCCATTTGCACTTGTAACATATAAAGTAACGGTATAGATACCGGGTGTAGCATACTGCTGATAAGGGTTGAATACGCTGGAATTATTACCGTTACCAAAGGTCCACCACCAGGTAGCGGCATTGGTGCTTAAGTTATTCAGGTAGGTAAATTCACCTGCAAGAATTGTATCTGGTATAGGTTGAAAGTTTGCACTAAGTATTGGAACAATAATGCTTGTTGTTAATGAAACAGGACAAGAATAACTGTCGGTAACCGTTACTGTATAGCTTCCCGTAGAAAGATTTGCGGTAGCTGTAGTTTGAACGGGAGAAGTGTTCCAGCTATATGTATAAGGAGGCATACCACCTGCTGCTAATACCTTTGTTGCGGCTGTTGTGCTATTACAAAAAATCGTATCGCTAATGCTTAAAATAATTTGAGAAGGTTGTGTGATGGTGT
The DNA here is from genome assembly GCA_013285655.1 of Bacteroidota bacterium. Taxonomy (GTDB): domain Bacteria; phylum Bacteroidota; class Bacteroidia; order JABEUT01; family JABEUT01; genus JABEUT01. The sequence goes on along the minus strand of JABDHI010000031.1, from coordinate 25,284 downwards.
CGAACACGGTAACCTGGCAACCATTGGCAATGTAAGTAACCCATATAGAATCAATACCCGCATGCAGATTTGAAACAGTAGGCGTAGTTTGTCCGCCGGGGAACCAAGTAAACCCATATAATAAACTATCGCCACCTATTACGCCAACAGTAGCGCCTCCATTACTATCGCCATAGCACCGAACATTATGACTTGCTGAGATGAATGCAGTTTGGCCGGAAAGAATTACAGTTGCTGATCCATTGCTGGTACATCCGTTAGAATCTGTCACCGTTACAGTATAAGTACCTTGCCCTATACCCGTTATAGTAGCTCCCGGAGGATATGCGCCGCCCCAGAAATAGGTATAAGGAGGAGTTCCTCCGTGTCCTGTTGCTGTGGCGCTACCATTGTCTCCACAAGTTGCTGCAGTAGGGCTGGTACTTACAGAAAGCGGGAAAGCTGGCTGACTAATACTTACGGTTGCAGAATCAAGACATCCATGCGCATCGGTAATCATAACAGAATATGTTGAATTGCCCAAAGCCTTGGCAGTATCCGATATTTCTCCGTCAGACCATTTGTACATATACGGAGCCGTACCGCCCGAGGTAGCAACTATAGCAGAACCACTTGTTCCGCCATAGCAAAGCACATTTGTAATGTTTGCGGCAGGAATGCTCGATACTAAAAGAGCAGGCTGGCTAATAACAACCGTATCGGTAGCTGAACAATTATTAGCATCAGTAATTATTACTGTATAAGTTCGTACCGATAAATTTGTAGCTGTAGCATTTGTCTGGCCGCTTGGGCTCCAGGCATACACATAAGGGCCTGTACCGCCCTTCATAGCAGCAGTAGCTGTACCATTGCTATCGCCAAAGCAACTCACTCCCGAAAAGCTACTAACACCAGCCGACACTCCTATGTCTTGCACAATTATTTTAGCAATACCCGAACATCCATTAGAGTCCGTTACCGTTACTGTATATACTGCAGGACCGATCTTCCTGGCTGTGTCATTCGTCTGCAGACTTGGTGTCCATAAAAAAGTGTAGGGTACAGTGCCACCCGTAACTATTGCATATGCCATGCCATTTGTACTGTCGCAAGTGGCCGGGGTCATTTTTGCTGTAACAATTGGCGGCTTACTGTGTGGCACAGTATCTGCCAATGTAGTTTTACATCCGGAAGAATCTGTAATTGTTACTGTATAAACACCTGAAGCAAGGTCAGAGTCCTTCGCAGATTTTTCCCCGTTATTCCACAGATAAGTATATACCCCACTGCCGGGTATTACCGCTGTTACACTTCCGTTCTTTTTATTACAAGCAGTTTCAACGTTAACGAATGTTACGGGCAATGCAGGAGGTTGAGTAATGGTAACCGAGCCGGCTCCAACACATTGGTTAGAATCTGTTATAGCTATATTATATGTGCCTGCTGGTAGCCCACTTATAGTGTCAGCGGTGCTTCCTGTGGTCCATGCATAGGTGTATGGTTTAGTGCCGCCACTAGGTATAACATAAGCAGTACCATTGCTATCACCATCACATTTATTATTCGCGATTATAATAATAGTATCGCCTAACGCTTTTGATGGCTGCGTAATAACCACCGCAGTTGTTGCAGAACAACCGTGTGCATCGGTAACAGTGGCAACGTAAGTGCCTGCTGCCAAACTATCTGCGGTTGAATCTACTCCACCCGACGGACTCCAACCATATGTATATGGCCCAGTGCCCCCTTGCGCACCTGCTGTAGCACTGCCATTATTACCTCCGGTACATGTTACAGGCGACATCATTACTATTTGAGCTGAAAGGCCATTAGCAGGCTGAGTTACCGTTACAGTATCTTTTGCGGAACATCCGTTTACGTCGGTAACGGTTACTGAATATTGTCCCGTCTTCAATCCTGTAATGGTTGAATCAGTACCACCTCCAGGGCTCCAAGCATATGAGTATGTTTTTGTACCACCTGTAACATTTGCTGTGGCCGTTCCATTACCACCACCATTACAACTTACAGGCCCCGGAATCATTGTTATCATCAACGTATCGGGCTGAGTAATAGTTATAGTATCTGCAACTATACAGCTATTTGCATCGGTAACTGTTGCGGTATAAGTTCCCGCAGGTAAATTTGTGGCCGTTGCATTTGTTTGTCCACTTGGCGACCATGAATACGTATAAGAAGGTGTACCGCCGTTCATTGTAATCATTGCACTGCCCACACTCTGCCCATAACACTTTTCGTTAGCTATTGGGGTAAGGGTAGGCGTTACTCCCGCATCCGGAACAAGCGTGGTTAATTTTAGCTTGCATCCGTTGGAGTCGGTTACGGTTACCATATACGCCCCAGCGGTTAAGCCTGTGGCAGTAGCATTTGTTTGACCGCCTGGGGTCCATAAATAAGTGTATGGTTTAATACCTCCGCCTGGCATAGTAGTTGCGGTACCGGTATTCTTGCCACAATTGGTGGTAGTATTTTTTACCGAATCGGTAAATACAGGTGGTTGCGTAATAGTAACAGTTGCTGTTGCTGTACACTTATTTGAGTCAGTAACAGTAACCGTATATGACCCCGCTACCAGAGAATCAGTCACTGCATTAGTTCCACCACTAGGGCTCCAGGAATATTTATATGGTTTTGCACCGCCTGTGGCAGTAACAGTTGCACCACCTAATCCTCCATTACATTTCACATTCGATTTTGCAGTAATTGCAGCATTAAGTATAGTTGGTTGCGCAATAATTACCGAATCGGTAAACTTTAAGGGGTTACAACCACCAAGAGTTACAGTTACTTTATAAGTGCCTCCACAAAGGCCCGAAATGGTTTGTTTAGTACTGCCGGTACTCCACAAATACGTTACAGCAGTAGTATCAGCACCTCCGCATAAATTAGCTGTTGCGGTTCCGTTACAGGTACATGTTGCATTGGTACTTGCAATAGTAAGTGGTGTATATAGAACACCAATGGCTTTAACAAATTTACGGCCGCAAGCATACACCATTTTACGGGTAGGGTTGAACTTTACGCAATAGACTGTATCAGGTAAGTTCAACGTATCGGTAAGTGTTAATGCTGAATTATAAATACTGATCCACTTTTGCGATCCTACATATATATCATCGCAGATATCGGCATCTAACCCACCCCATAAATAAGGATTGCTGGTTACTTTTATACTATCGTTAACCTTTCCTGTTTTTTTATTGTACTGCCTAAGTTCACCACCATCATACATATATAGCCAGTTAACGCTAGCCGACATACCGTTCATTCCATTGGTATAATAATTACCCTTCGGGCCAACATAACCAATACTGGCAAGGTCAACGAACTTATAACCATCACTCACATTATAAGTAGTTGGGCTAAGCGCCGGAACCGGCAGCTTTACCATTACATTATTAAACTTGGTCGGGTCGATAATAGATGATTTGGCCATAGCCATATAGCACGATGAACCCGAAGGATCCATAGTAGCTACAACTACACCATGGCCACCCTTGGTTGCACCTAGTGCATTAATATCAGTAAATGATTTGAATGAAGTATCAATAGCGCTCACCTGATCATAAACACCACCATTCGTTCCACCCGCCCCAATAATTATATTGCCCTTACATGCATTGAACAACGGCCTCCACATTTCATTCATTTTAGTGTCCTTCGGAGATATCGCGACCAAATTACCTGCAGAATTTACCTTTAACACTTTAGCACCTGCCGCATTCGCACCTTCTACCAAATAGCTTGTACCGCTGGCTCTATCTAAAGCAAGCCCTCCAAAGTATTGCCCATCTATTGCGGTTGCAGGGAATGACCACACAATATTTCCGGAGCTGTTGATCTTCACTAACTGAAAAGGACTATAGCCTCCGTATACATATATATTGCCGTTGTTATCATAATCTAAATCATAGGCATTATCATATCCACCTGTAAATTTCGGATCAGTGGTCCATGGGTCAATAACCAACGTTTTTGTTTTGTCATAATTTCCCTGAATTTTAAATGACTCCGTTTCTTCGGTTAAAGCATAATTAACCTTTACATTTCCACCTGAGATATAATTACAATTAGGTGTGTGATCAGTAATTTCTCCAACAGCACTAATTATATGCGCATTACCAACTGCATCTATAAATGTTCTATCAGCACCTTTATAATCAAGCTTTACCTGGTTAACATTGGCACCCGGATGCACAATAATATCATATTCAAAACCATCTTTACCCTCGGGGAAATAATAAGCCACATCAATACCAGCATAGATGTTATGATACACTATTTTCTTAAATCCATTTGCTCGTATTGTTTTGTTTTCGCCAGAAGGATATGTATAATACCAGTTTGCTTCTTGTTCGGCAGTTATTGTTACTAACTGGCTGGGGTTCTCCCAATTAGCCGTAAAATAGTGCGTTGTTGGCTTTTGAAATTTATCTGTCGTGTTTTTAGGGTATTCATCAAGCCTGTAAACAACTCCTGATGGAGTAAAATATAGCGTGATATCTCCTAACATTGCTGAGTAGAATATCTTAGTCTTTTCAGTCGCTACAATGTCATTGTCAAACTGTCCGCGGTTTTCAATGAATAGTTTATTTTCAAAAGGCGAAACGGTCCACTTTGGGTTATTTTTTTGAGATATTGGGGCCTTCTGTCCAATTACATTTGTAGAAAGCAAAATGCCCAGGGACCCCAGTACTGTAAATATGATTTTTTTAGAAAAAGTCATTCTCTTCTCAATAGCCGCTTATTAATGTTCTTTACCCCGATTTTGGCATACAATATACTAATAATTAACGAGATATACGAATCTAAAACCCTCTTTTATAAACATCTGTCGGTTAAGAAAGGCATTTTTCACACCTAATTCGATTTTGGTATGGGAATTCATTCGTCTCTAAAACTTCTGTACAGCTTAATTATCCATTCCGGCCATAGCGGTTATTCCGTAATTTTGAACTATTAACTAGCTATACTAAGTGAGCGGAAGCAAATTAAGACATACCCGAAACAATTATTTTTCATACGCCCATGAAGCTACATTGGTAAAAAGTGGTGATGATTTTTTTAAACGCGCTGTATCAATTATTGAAAGGAGTAAGCACACCATTCATTTTCAGACATACATTTTTATTGGAGATGATACCGGAAATTTAATAATAGATGCCCTGGCCAAAGCTGTTAAGCGTGGTGTTAGAGTGTTTCTTTTAGTAGATGCTTATGGGTCAAATGACCTGAGCAGCCACGCTATAAAGCAGATATTAAAAAGTGGAATAGAATTCAGAAAATATTCACCTTTATTTAATAAGTACCGCATCCGTTTTGGTCGTAGGTTACATCATAAAATATTATTGAGCGACGAAGCCGAAGCTTTAATTGGTGGTATCAACGTTGAAAATAAGTACCATATAGCAGGCACAGAAACTCCATGGCTCGATTATGCAGTCTATATAAAGGGTTCTCCTTGCCACTATATTCGGGTTATTTGTGAATCGTTATGGAGAGGTAAAGGGTATCGCGGAGTGCGAAAAAAAATGAGGTATCACCTTGCTTCTTCTGCTATTGATAAGACAGCCATTCCGATAAAGATCAGCCAGAATGATTGGCTGAGAAGGAAAGACAGGATATCAAAAAGCATTCGGCACGAGCTCAGGCATTCGCATATATCAATTACACTTATGGCCAGCTATTTTCTGCCCGATAAGAAGATACGGACCTTACTTAAAAACGCATCCAAACGAAATGTAAAAGTCAGGCTAATTTTACCGGGCATTTCGGATGTGCAGCTTGCAAAACGAGCTACCACCTACCTGTATGCGTGGATGCTCCGTAACAACATTGAAATATATGAATGGAACGATACCATTTTGCATGGAAAAGTAAACCTGGTTGACGATAAATGGGCATCCATAGGCTCATTCAACATTAATCATTTAAGCCGCTTTAGTAGCGTAGAAACGAATGTTGAAGTATTTGATGCCAAGTTTTGCAATACGGTAAAAAAGGAATTAGATACTGTAATATCAAAATGCAGCAAGGTTATCAATACGGCACATTTACAAAAAATGACACAGTGGGAAAAATTTACCTGTTGGTGCGCTTTCTATTTCACACGTTTTTTGTTCAGGCTTGAATTTGCAGTGCTTTCAAAGGAATAAACAGTAGCACCTGCTTCTATTTATTGTATTTATTTATGTTTGCAGTAATTTAATATCATTTCACTTAATTAAAATTTGCCCATGGCTTTACGTTACGATTTTAATACTGACCTTGATGACCCTAAGACAACCATTCAGCATAGGGACATTATACTTTCTAAAAACTTCCTGAAAAAGATATATATCGATTGGTACCAGAATTTTATTGATGTAGCGAAAAAAAATCCGAATGGCAAGTACCTTGAAATTGGTTCGGGTGGCGGATTTTTAAAGGACCTGATGCCAAATGTTATCACCAGCGATATTATGCCATTGCCTCACGTAGAAATGGAATTTTCGGCCGAGAAGTTACCGTTTAAAGACAATGAACTTGATGGTATTTTTATGGTGAATGTATTACATCATATACCTAAACCTTATTTGTTTTTTAAAGAAGCAGAACGTACTTTAAAACCGGGCGGAAAGATCGTCATGGTTGAACCGGTTAATACTCCTGTTTCAAGATTCATTTATAAAAACTTTCACCACGAACCATTTTTGCCCGAAGGTGGTTGGGAAATTGCCTCTACCGGCCCTTTAAGTGGTGCTAATGGTGCCATACCGTGGATATACATGAAAAGGGACAGAGAAAAATTTGAAAAAGAATTCCCGCAACTCAAAATTGAAAAACTGAAACCGCATACTGCTTTTCTTTATACAGTAAGTGGTGGCGTTTCGCGTAAATGCTTAGTACCGGAGTGGAGTTACGGCTTTTGGAAAGTGATGGAAAATCTACCGGGTATCCCTCCTATTTTTGGTATGATCGGTACTTATGTAGTAAGTAAACGATAGCAACTTGAATTACGTGTTTCGATTACAGGCATGAACACAGCAAAAAAAATATTGCATCCTGTAATGCGGGCCTGGATACGGGTTACTTGCTATTTTTTCTTTGATGAGATTCACATTACAGGGCAGGAAAACATTCCAAATGACGGGCCAGTTATAGTTGCCTCCAATCACCCCGATTCTTTCTTAGATGCTTTATTAATAACAGCCTTTTATAAACGATCATTGCATTATCTTGCCAGAGGTGATGTATTCTCTTCTCCATTTGTTTCGAAGATCTTACGCTTCTTGAATATTGTACCTATCTTCCGAAGAGAGGAAGGCACTGAAAATCTTTCTAAGAATGATGCTACTTTTTCATTCTGCCTTGAAACATTTAAGGAAGATGGTTCCATACTTATTTTTTCAGAAGGTGGTTCTACCAATGAATGGAACCTGAGAACCCTGCGAAAAGGAACCGCAAGACTGGCTTATAGTGCCTGGAAGGATAATACAATAGCCGAAAAACTTACTGTGCTGCCGGTAAGCATAAACTATAGCTCATGGCTATCTGCAAAAAATACGGTATACCTATCATTTCAACCTATTATAGAAAGCAAGCAAATAAACACTACGATTGAACAGCCGGTTGCACTCAAGCGCTTCAATGATATTCTTAAAGAGAAACTGGCTGAGAATTGCGTTATCATCGATAAATCTGCCGAGCAAGAAAACCAAAAGATACTATCTGCTTTCTTTCTAAAGAACCTTATAAATGGCAGAGAGGTTTTACTTCGCATGTTGGAATCCTTAAAAAAAGGAGATGCCCAAACAAAGAATAATGTAGTTGAACTAGCCACCTACCTTAAGGAAAATAAAATATCCTATTTAAAAAGGAGTTCTTTCGCAACTTTTTTATTGTGCGGCATCTTATACAATCTTGCTTTTGTTTTCAACTGTGTGCCTTATCTGCTGTCAAGGCGCGTATCAAAAGTGGCAACTAATATGGATGAATTCTACGACTCTGTTCTTTTCTGCGTGCTGTTATTCTTATACCCAATCTATTTGGCAATCTTATTTATCGTTATGTATTTTATATTTCACTCATTCTTATTGGGAGCTATGTTAATAGCCCTTACACTGCTTACAGCTAAATTAGGCGAATGGGCAAAAGGTAATATTCAGGGATATTTAAAGCGCGCCCACTACGATAAAGTAAAGGTCCTTACCGAGAAGTTTTTGTAAACAAGTAATGGCTAACCAGCCATTCGTTACCATTATTATAACCCCACAGTTCGGCACAGGCCATAAAAAATATACGCCAGTATACCCACCATTTTACGGCTTGCTGTTCACCGTATACTTTCTTCATTATTTCCATTATTTCGGGCTTGGCTTTATCCATGTTACTTAGCCATGCCTCCGATGTTTTATTGTAATGGATACCACTCACACGCCAGTGCTTCTCAACATTAACGTGTTCAGGAAAGTACAATAACAAATGATCACTCGGCATAATGCCACCGGTAAAGAAGTATTTACTCATCCAGTCCGTTTCATCTATTACTTCAAACTTGTATGCATATTCGCGATGGGTAAAAATGTGCACAAACAATTTGCCATCATCCTTTAAAAAGCTCGCCACTTTCTTTAGCAATAAGTCATAATTGCGCATGTGTTCGAACATTTCTACCGATACAACCCTATCGAACTTACTTTCAATTTGAAATGCATTTATATCAGCAGTAATAATTGTCAGGTTCGATAAGTTCCTCTTCTTCGCTTGCTCATCAATAAATGCCTTTTGGCTATGTGAATTTGATACCGATGTTATTTTACTATTGGGAAATTTAGCAGCCATAAATAATGAAAGAGAGCCCCAACCGCAACCTAATTCCAACACATTTTGCCCGTCTTTTAATTCAGCGCGTTGGCAGGTTAGTTCCAGCATATCCCGTTCTGATGTATCAATATCGGTTACGCCATCTTTCCAAAAACCAGAACTGTATTTTAAGTGCTTACCTAATACTTTACAAAAGAACTCAGCCGGCATTTCGTAATGTTGCTCATTGGCCTCTGCTGTATTTATTGCTATGGGAGAGCTACGCAGTTCAGCTATTAATTTCATAAAATGCTCCTGTTGAGCATCCTGGCTACCTTTATTTTCATCTTCCAGGCGTTGCTTTAACAGCTTACGGATGCCTATGCGCAAAGCAGCATCAGGCAAAAGATCTTTTTCGAGTAATGAAGTGTACCACATAATTCTATTTCTTTTTAAACCATGGAACAAATACAGAGGTTGTTCTCTGGTATTCTTTATAAGCATCGCCCTTCGAACTTACGGCCTGTTCCTCGGTCATTGGTATTCCCGTAACTTTAAACAGTAAAAGAATAATAGTTATAGGGCTCAGTATCGAAATCCAGCCATAAGGTGCATTAAGCGCAAACACAAAATAGCCCACCCATATCATCGATTCGAAAAAATAATTCGGATGACGTGAATAATTCCACAATCCTGCATCACACACTTTCCCCTTGTTAGCAGCCTTTCCTTTAAATCTTTTCAATTGTGCATCGGCAATAGCTTCGCCCAGAATGCTAATAGCCCAAATTGCAATACCCACATATTCTAAGACAGATATCTCGTTTTTTTTATTGAACGCAATTATAAAGAATGGAATAGCCAGGTAAATATTTGATAAGGCTTGTGATTGAAAAAAGAAGAAAAACTTTCTATCAGGATTTGGTGCCCATTCTTCCCGCAAGCGTTTATAACGGCCTTCTTCTACCTGTAGGTGCGAACCTACTCGTATTAATAAGTATATGCCCAAACGCATGCTCCATACTAATATCATACCACAGATTATCAGTTTCCGCTCCCAATAACCGTCTGCCAACAGGCAAATAACAATAGCTATTATAGAGAAGTTGAACGCCCAAAATATATCTACCACTCCTGCATTTTTGATAGCCTTTGCCCAGGCCCATACAAAAAGCATTATAAGGCAGCAAATAAGGGCAGAAACGAGTATGGTTATTATCATTTAAATAAGGATTTAAAACTACTTACGAAATAAGGATACTTATTAGTTTTTAAAAATAACAAATATATTTACCATAGAAAATCGAAAGAACATGCTGGTAAAAACGTATGGAAGTGCTGTAACAGGTATAGATGCCACCACTATTACAGTAGAGGTTAATGTTAGCGCAGGAGTTAACTTTTTTTTGGTCGGCCTACCCGACAGTGCCGTTAAAGAAAGCCAGCAGCGTATTGATGCTGCGCTTAAGAATAACGGCTTTAAGCTGCCGGGCAAAATGATAACCATAAATATGGCGCCGGCCGATATTCGTAAAGAAGGGTCTTCGTACGATTTGACCATTGCTATAGGCATACTAGCCGCATCAGAACAAATAAGCGGTGATAAAGTAGGCGATTATATAATTATGGGCGAACTATCGCTCGATGGCGGATTGCAACCCATTAAAGGCGTATTACCCATTGCTATTAATGCCCGCGAAAAAGGATTTAAAGGAATTATACTGCCACAGCAAAATGCTGAAGAAGCTGCCATAGTTGAAGGATTAGATGTTTATGGCATAAAGAACATTAAAGAAGCTATTGACTTTTTAAACGGGAACAGTGATTTAAAGCCAACTGTGGTAAATGCTTCTGAAACTTTTTATACGCAGCTATCGCTTGCCGATGTTGACTTTGCCGATGTAAAAGGACAAGAAAATATAAAACGTTCGTTAGAGATTGCAGCTTCGGGTGGACATAATGTAATTTTAATTGGCCCACCAGGTGCAGGTAAAACCATGTTAGCAAAACGCTTACCAACCATATTACCACCACTCACACTTGATGAAGCACTGGAAACCACCAAAATACATTCGGTAGCCGGTAAAGTTGGTAGCGGTAAAGGGTTAATAGCCTCACGCCCATTCCGGGCACCACACCATACCATAAGCGATGTTGCCTTAGTTGGTGGTGGCAGTTTTCCTCAACCGGGAGAAATATCGTTGGCACATAACGGTGTATTGTTTTTAGATGAGCTACCGGAATTTAAAAGGACCGTATTAGAAGTAATGCGTCAACCGTTAGAAGATCGTTTTATACGAATTTCGCGCGCACGCTTTACAGTAGAATATCCGGCAGGGTTTATGCTGGTAACATCTATGAATCCTTGTCCGTGCGGTTTTTATAACCACCCACAAAAGGAATGTGTATGCGCACCGGGCACAGTACAGAAATATCTGAACCGCATTTCGGGCCCATTACTCGACCGTATTGATATACATGTAGAAGTGGTGCCTGTTGCCTACGGAGAACTATCATCAGAAAGAGTAAGCGAGAAGAGTGAATCGGTACGCGGACGAGTTATAAAGGCAAGAGAGATACAAGCTAAACGATTTGCAGAAAGCGGTATTTACTGCAATGCGCAAATGAGCTCGAAACAATTGAAAGAGTATTGCAAAATAGACGAGGCCGGCCATAAGCTTTTAAAAACAGCGATGGAAAAGCTAAACCTATCTGCACGTGCCTATGACAGGATACTTAAAGTATCGCGCACTATTGCCGATTTGGATGCTGCTGAGAATATTGGGAACCAACATTTGGCTGAAGCCATAAATTACAGGAGCTTGGATAGAGAGAATTGGGCAGGATAATGACATAAGCTACTTATCAGTAAGCGCTGCGCCCCCATATCAATCTTCACATCATAACTTAACTCTAACCTACGGTGAAATTTTGCAAGTTTAACTAAACAAATTCCAAAATATCTCCTGGTTGGCAGTTCAATGCCTTGCAAATAGAATCAAGGGTACTGAAGCGAACAGCTTTCGCCTTACCAGTTTTTAATATAGAAAGGTTAGCTAATGTTAAGTCCACCTTCTCTGATAGCTCATTCAAAGACATCTTTCTTTTTGCCATCATCACGTCTAGGTTTACAATAATTGGCATAGCTTATACTGTTAAATCGTTTTCGTTTTGCATTTCAACGCCCCTTGAAAAGATAATTGCTATTACATAAATTATGGCGGCCATCAAAATAAATGCTTGGCTGTCTTCCCAAAACTGGTTCAGTCTATCAATAAAATAACCCTGATGTTGCAAATACATTGCTGTTTCCCGGGCAATGTAGCTCAAGATTCCTATTGAAAAAGTGTAATAACTCATCAAAGAAATTTGCTTGGCTACATAGTTATTGAAGGGTTTTGTCAAATTAATTTTACTAACTAATCTTATAACCACATAAAACAGTACCCCCTTCAAAATTGAAATAACTAAAACAAAACTGTACATACTGAAATAAGCCCATTTACTACGCTCATACATTTCCGTTAAGTCTAATTTATTATATAAATTTTGAACAAATTCAGGCTTATACAGACTGAAAATAAAATTTACTGCCAAGCCTCCGGCCTCAATGCATAAACCAATGAAGATGACCCAAGAAACAATCTTTAGGGCTGTAAATACGAAATCGTTTGTCTTTGACATAATATTTAGGATTCAAATTATGGTACAAATATAACAATATTTATCGATAAACGATAAATATTTATTGTTTAAAAAATATGGTTTACTGATATTATACTTATTAAAGCTTTAGCCATCACGAAATCGAGTTGTTGAAAACCCTACACTCTTCCTTATTACATATAGTATTGCTACAAGCTATCTTTGTAATGAGTTTAAATTGCTCAAAAAAAATTGTGTAATATGACACAAACCGACAGTTTACGACATGTTCTTTTTAGAAGAAGGGGTTTACAAAATCACAAAAACGCTTCAGGACATGAAATTGAATATCAACATATTAACCCATTACAAGGTATTAAAAGTGTAAACCCAGGGGTGGGTAACAAAATTTATGGGTAACAGTTCTAAAAGAATATTGAGAATCAACATGTTAAAGGGTAACAGTTTTATAAAAGTGGGCACCCACTTTTATTCATTCAAGAATTTGGAAAATGCGACACACATTTTGAATCTGTGTGCAAAAGTGTCGCATAAAATAAATTAGCGGTGCTTGATCTTGGTTGGACTAAGATCTACCGGTTGTTTGCCCGGCCTAAAGTCACCACGTATTAAACCAGAAACCACCAAACTGACAATGGTTACAGCTAAAACCAAAACCATCCATTCTATAAAAGGTTTCTTTTTTGTAAGGTAACTCCAAATGGTTCTGTTAAAAAAATAACCAATTATAAGAAAAGGCAATATGCATAACCCGAGTATGTATCTTACAGTATATCGTTTCTTCCTGGTCATTAAAACTTATTTCAGTTTAAGTACTTTTTCTACAGTTTGTCCAAAACGCCACACATCTTCAAACGAATTATATAAAGGAACAGGAGCAAGTCTAACTACGTTCGGATTACGCCAATCGCAAAAAACACCATTCTTAGTAAGTGTTTCATAAAAATCGCGTCCCATACCATGTGCTATAATAGAAAGCTGACATCCCCTCTGATCTTCGTCCTTAGGGGTAATAATTTCCAATCTTACTTTTTTATCTTTTATCTTTTCATTTAAGCCACCAATGATAAACTCTAAATACCCTGTTAACATTTTACTCTTTTTGCATAACGGCTTCATACCACCTGCTTCTGTAAAAATATCGAGCGAGGCTTTATGCGCAGCCATCGAAAACACAGGAGCATTGCTTAACTGCCAGCCTTCAGCCGTTTTCATCGGTTCAAAATCATGATTCATTTGAAACCTTGTCTTCTTATCATACCCCCACCAGCCTGCAAAACGTATCAGCTTCTGGTTCTTTATATGCCTCTCGTGTATAAATGCACCAGCCACTGCACCCGGGCCAGAGTTGAGATATTTATATGTACACCATACCGCAAAATCAACATCCCAATCGTGCAACTTTACCTCAATATTACCGGCGGCGTGCGCCAGATCAAATGCTGCGTAGGCACCAACCTTATGCGCTGCTTTGGTAATAGCAGGCATGTTCAATACCTGGCCCGTTAAATAATTAACACCACCAATTATGACCAAAGCAAGTTCGTTCCCGTTATCACGTATCGCTTTCTCAATATCCTCGAAACGCACCAGGTTCTCACCTTTACGCGGACCAATCTCTATAAGTACTTCACGCGGATCGAGCCCGTGAGACTGAACGTGAGTTTGCAATGCATATTGGTCGGAAGGGAATGCATTGGACTCACAAATGATCTTGTAACGCTTTTTATCGGGCCTGTAAAACGAAACCATCATTAAATGCAAATTCACAGTAAGCTGATTCATTACAACAACCTCATCGGGCTTAGCACCCATAAGTTTGGCGGTTGGCGCAGCAAACATTTCGTGGTACGAGTACCATGGGTTACGCGCATCAAAATGACCTTCTACAGCGTATTTTGCCCAATCTTCTAATTCAATATTTATGTACTTACTTACACTGGCCGGTTGCAAGCCTAACGAATTACCTGTAAAATACAAGGCTTCCTTACCTCCATGTTTAGGGAAAAGAAACTTCTTTCTGAACTTCTTTAAAGGATCCTTGTCATCTAATCCTTTTGCAAAATCGAGTGTGTTTGTATATTTCATACCCATATCAATGGAATTCTACCCGTTTAATAATTGCCGAAAACAATCGAGGGAAAAGCACCTTAACCCTTGGAGCAATGGTTTCACTGCCACCAATATATACTTCTTCCTTATTCTTTCGTATAGCTTTAAGTATACCATCGGCACACTTTTCAGGGGTTATACCTTTTTCCTGTCCTTTATCCATTTTGCCATGAGCCTGGCCTTCTGATGTAACTGCATTTATTGAAACATTGGTCTTTACATATCCCGGACATATAATATGCACTTTTATGTTATCCTTAAAAACTTCACCGCGTAATGCTTCAAAGAAACCATGCAATGCATGTTTCGATGCACAATACATAGCCCTGAACGGTATGCCCATTTTACCCATAACACTACTAATAACAACAATATTGCCACTTTTTTTCGAAAGCATTATCGGTAGTACTTTCTTAGTCAGCTCAATAACAGCAAAGAAGTTCAACTCCATTATCTGCCTGTCTACTTGCAACAAACTGTCTTTAACTAACGAACGTTGGGCTATGCCTGCATTGCAAATAAGAATATCTATTCCTGAGAACTTCTCTTTTATCTTAACAATGGCTCCGTCTATATCATCTATCTTATACAAGTCAAGCGGAAGGGTAAAGCTGTTTTGGTCATTCAAGCCCGCTTCTTTCTTAACACGTAATAACTCCTCTTCACGACGGGCAGTAAGAATAACTTTCGCTCCTTCTTTTGCAAAAGCTTTAACCAATCCCTCACCAATACCTGAGGATGCACCCGTAACCCAAACTACTTTATTTGAAAATGAATTGGCCATGTTGTTTTTTACCTTAATAGATCAAGTTAAAATCAATATCTATCCCTTCCTTATTATAGAACGTAAAAGTAAAACATTTTAGCATTTATGTTACATTTGCAGGTAACGTCATTCCTTATGTCTATCAAGAGTTTCTCAATACGATTTTTGCCCCTTATTCTTGCATACCTTCTGCTTTCGTGCCATAGTAAAAACTATGTAGCCATTCCCAAGGATATTATTCCGCCAGATAGCATGGTGGTAATACTTGCCGAGGCACATGTTATTCAGGCAGCAGCATTGCAAGGGTATAGCCAAAACTCAAAAGACACTACTATTGATATGGCCTATCAAACCATGTGGAAGAAACACCACATAACCGACAGCAGTTACACACAAAGCATCCGTTTTTACTGTAACAATGCCAGGTTGCTTGATTCGATATATGAAAAAGTATTAAATAACCTGAATCAGCAAAAGATAGAATTAATGGGCGCGAAACATAGCCCCGGCAAATAACTTAGCGATGCCAGTTGCGTTAAATGTTATTCTAATAACATTCACTTCTGCCTATTCGGTTTATATACTATGGCAATTGGCAGCCTGGGTATCAACACCTGTAAATAAAACAGCTACAGGCGACTTTACAACCAGGGTATCATTAATTATTCCTTGCCGAAACGAAGAGAAAAATATTCCCAACTGTCTGGTATCTGTTCTGGAACAAACCTATCCAACCTCATTAATGGAGATCGTTATAGCCGACGACCAATCTGATGATAACACAGCAGCTATTAGTAAAGACATACTTGAAAAGAGCAATTTTAAATGGCAATATATAAAGACAGCAGACTCAATTTCAAATAAAAAGAAAGCCATTGAAAGTGCTATAAAGGCTTCTACAGGAGAGTTGATTATTATTACCGATGCCGATTGCACTGCGAACAAAAATTGGGTTAGCACAATAGTATCATTATATGAAGAAAAGCATTACCAAATGATATGCGGACCGGTTGCTATTATTAATGAGTATTCATTCTGCGAAAAATTTCAGGCCCTGGAATTTACCGGCTTATCAATTTTGGCCGGAGCGGGTATTTCATCTAAAACTCCACTACTTTGCAATGGTGCCAATCTGGCTTATACCCGCAAGGCGTTTGAAAGGGTAAATGGGTTTGAAGGAATACAAAACACACCATCGGGAGACGATACTTTATTGCTCTTTAAAATGAACAAGCAGTTTCCGGGACAAATAAGGTATGCTAAAAATGAAGAGTCAATTGTTTATACCCAGGCTCAGTATGGATGGGGCAATTTATTACAACAACGTATACGCTGGGCATCAAAGGGTTTTAAATCAAACAATCAGTTAAATAGCCTTATCAGTATATTGATTTTTGTCACAAATTTCTTACTATTGGTATATAGCATAGGTTCCTTGGTCTATTTTTCAGTCAATTTAGCCTTCATATTAAGCATTATTGTTAAATTCACCACAGACTTTTTATTGTTAACTTGCGGAACCCAATTTTTTAAGAAGCATCGGTTACTACTTTACTTTATACCAAGCGAGTTTGTAACTATGTTTTATGTAAGTTGGGTAGGATTAGCGGCAAATTTTTCGCGTTATCACTGGAAAGGAAGAGATTACTGAACGAAAACAAGAGGTTATTGTGTTAACATTCCGGAAAAAGAAATACGTCGATATTGATTCCTATTCTCTTGCCCACCACGCATGGAAACGGTTTAAAAAGAACCGACTTGCCATGTTCAGCTTCTACTTTATTATTCTTTCGCTGGTAGTTGCATTATTGGGCTACCTTATTACTCCAGATTCATCTCCTAATGCCAACAACCAGATTTTAGAACTCTCTGTAAAGCCTCCGGGTTTTAAGGTTCAAATGCTGCTTAACCGCGAAAATCAAGACATCGAAAATGTTTCTTTCGTTTCGAAAATGCTTTGGGGGCAACCAAGTTTTTACCATTGTATTCCCATATATTCTTACGGGTTTCAAGGCCCTAACATTATAATAGAAGGCTATACAGGAGGAACGCCTAATAATGGGCCGACCGTGAAATATAATATGGCTGATATTTTGTATTCGCTCGATTACAACAAGCATTTAGTAAATGATACAATAAACAAAACAACTACTTTCTACGTTTTTGGAAGCAACAAGCCCATTACCCGCAACTATAAGGAGATGAGCGAAGAAATAAAGGCAGCCAATATTGTAACTAAAACATATATACTCGGCACAGATCAGGAAGGCAGAGACCTTTTAAGCCGCCTTATGATTGGTATTAGAGTATCACTGGCAGTTGGGTTCGTTTCTGTTCTTATAGCCTTTTCTATAGGAATATTTATGGGTGCTACCGCAGGTTACTACCGTGGCAAATGGGATGAATTTGTAATGTGGTTAATTAATGTAGTATGGTCGTTACCTACCCTGTTATTGGTTATTGCAATTACCCTCGCATTAGGGAAAGGGTTTTGGCAGGTGTTTATAGCCGTAGGCTTAACTATGTGGGTTGATGTAGCCCGTATTGTAAGGGGGCAAGTAATGAGCCTTAGGGAAGAGAACTTTATAGAAGCAGGCCATGCTATGGGCTTCTCCGATTTCAGGATTATTTTCAGGCATATAATACCAAACATTATGGGGGCCATAATTGTTGTATCTGCCGATAATTTTGCCTCTGCTATATTAATTGAAGCAGGCCTTAGCTTTTTAGGGATTGGTGCTCAACCACCAATTGCATCATGGGGCTCAATGATAAACGCTAATAGGGGTTATATTATAACCGATTCTGCTTATTTGGCCTTCTTACCCGGTATTTGCATCATGTTTATGGTGCTTGCGTTCTTCCTGTTGGGTAATGGCTTACGTGATGCCTTAGACAGCAAGACATCAGCCAACCAATTGGTTGGTACCTGATGTCTGCATATAAATATTAATATTATAACCTCTTAGAAAGGAAGATCGTCTGTATCGCCAGCGTCTGATAATCCTCCGCTATTTGATGAAGCCGAAGAAACCGCTGCCGAAGAATCTTGAGTATAGTCCTTAGAACCACGTTCAACTCTCCATGCATCCAATGATGTGAAGTACTTTACGCCACCACCATCTTTACCTTGCCACTCGCGACCTTTAATGAAAAAAGCCACTTTAACATTATCACCTACGTTAATATCGTCTAACAGACGGCATCTCTCCTGGGTTAGTTGAAAAAGAATATGCTGAGGATAATTAGATGAATTATCAGTAACTACAAATTCGCGTTTTTTAAAAGAGTCAGATACTTTTTGTTCGTCCCTTTTCACTTTTACTATTCCGTTTAATTCAAACATGTTGCTTTGTTATTTATGATTATTTATTATTTGCCTTCTGTTATTTGTTTATCGGTTGCTTGTCCACCAAGTTTAAAAGTCTTTATACGCGGATTACCGTAGTAAGTAAACGCACCTGTTCCTTCCATTTTCACATGCATTTCAGGGTGCGCATATATTTTTAAATCACCATCACTACTATTATCCAATGTAATATTATCCATTTTCAATTCCGATGCATCTACATTACCTTCACCTGAGTCCTTAAAGTTGCATTGCTTAGCCTTACCTTTCAACACCAAGGCTTTACCTGAACTTGTGTTAACGTTAAGCATCTTTACATCCAACACAAGCATACCAGCTAAATTACCATCAAAGTTCAATGACAATTCGCCATTATCAATAGTATTTGTCGCCGAAATACTTCCATTAATATTCAAACTAATGATCTGTTCATCTTTTAATCCTATATATAGTGTAGCGGTTCCTTGTGCGCCATCTTTTTGGCTAATAGTGAGTGAACTTGGTGTGCTTTTTACCTCAATACCAGACATTGCGCTCTGATCTGAAGCAGTAATTTTTAAGCTACATGAACCTTGAGTAAAAACGATATTGAAATTACCATTTACTTTCAAAGTAGTAAATGCATTAACTTTCTTTGTTTCGGTTACTGAATCGGCTACGTTCTTCGCTACTAAAGCTTGACTCATACAACAAAAAACACCAAAAGCAGCAATTATCCTATATACTTTCATAAAAATCTTTATGTTTCAAATATATGCGAATTTAACGGGAAAAGATTCATAAACTTTTCCACAATTATTCACTATTATTTTGCCTGATTTATACCCGAATACCGATAATCAGCACGTCATCAATTTGTTCAAGGTTACCCATCCACCTTTCGAAAGTGGTATTCAGGTTATCACGTTGGACAATCATATCCAAGCTACGCCCTTCGAGCACTTTTTGCTCCAATTGCTTATATTTAAATTTCTTGCCCTTTGGCCCACCAAACTGGTCAGCATAGCCGTCAGTGAACAAGTATATCTCATCGCCTTTAGTAAGCTTAACCTTATGGGTTGTAAAAGGCCTTGGATTATCAGAGTTACCTATAGGCTGTTTATCAGCTGTTATTTCTTTTATTTCCTGCCCTTGTATGAACCATAAAGGATTATTAGCCCCGGCCCATTGCACTTCCTTAGTTTTTGTATTGATGGTACATAACGATATGTCCATACCGTCCTTAATATCTTCCTTTTCTGATTTCTCAAATGTTTCAATAACCAAATCCCTTACCTTATCCAATATTTTTCCCGGATCTGTAATTCCGAACTCTTTTACAGCCCTGTTCAATGCATTTGAACATACTACACTCACCATAGCGCCTGGTACACCATGACCAGTACAATCACCAGCAGCAACAAATATCAGATCATTTTTTTCCGACATCCAATAAAAGTCACCACTTACAATATCTTTGGGTTTGAATAATATAAAACTATCCGGTAAGACTGATTTGAAACGCTCCCTGGTTGGTAGAATTGCCTCCTGAATACGTTTAGCATAATTAATACTATCAGTAATATCCTTGTTCTTCATTTCAATTACTTCCTTTTGCTTAACTACTTCAGCCGTTCTTTCACTAATAATATTTCTCAGGCTTCGGGTAGAAACTGTAACCACACCATATATAAATGCAGCAAAGAAAAGTATATATGCTATGTATGCCCAGATTGTACGATACCATGGAGAGAGTATTGTAAATTCATATGTTGCTTCCTTGCTTTCGTGACCAAAAATATTTTTGGCCTTTACATGGAAAAAATAATGCCCTTCAGGTAAATATGTATATGTTGCTTTGGTTTCGTTTTTCCAGGCGCTCCATTGAGCATGTTGCGCATCAGACCCTTCAAGTCTATAGGAATAGAGCAACGAGGCTTCATCTTCAAAATCGGTTGCAGCATAAGTAAATATTAGCGAATTCTCAGCATAAGGAAGGCTTGGTTTAAATTTGTCAGGCTGTAATAAAGCCACAACTCCACTATCATTAGAATATGCACCGTAGAATATGGTTGAGTCCTTTCCCTTACTTATAATTACTTTATGAATTAACGCCAAATATTCCTGATTGTAGTTTTTTATTACACCCTTATCATAGCGAACCAATCCATCTGGAACACCCATCCATGTAATTCCATCACCATCATGATACATTGCATATATGATGCTTTTTGACAATGCTGTAAATGGTTTGGTTTCCCACATTGCACCAAACTTGGTAGGGTTCTTAATATAACCCACATGTAAAAGTCCATCATTATTATCATTAGCCACTATCCATATTGTACCATCAGGGCCAACATCCATTCTAAATATACCCAATTGCTTATTCACAAACTCTTTCCCCAAAGAAGAATCAATGCTAAATTTTGAGTTACCCAGGTATTGATACAATCCATTAGGCCCTCCAAAATATACATGATTACTTATGCTTTTTACGTAAATATTCTCGTCAGGTAAACCAGCCTTTGTATTAAGGTTTTCTATAGTAGCGCTTTCAATTTTTCCATCTTTATAGAGAGGTTTAACCTTAATAACGCCCTTCTTATTACTTGGGCCGCACCAAATTGTTCCATCTTTTTCCTCAGCTATCGACGTTATATCATCATGTATGCTTGCATAATCACCGTCTTCAACGGTCCATTTACCATTTTCCCAGTATAAAGAACTCAATCCATATTTTGTTAAATTACTACTGGAAGGACTCCACCCAATAAAAATCCTGTTAGAGTCTACGACAGAGCGATGCAGCAAATTTGCATTCCCAAGCACAAGCATACTGGATTTGCCTCCATCAATTTGAAGTACACCTTCATTACTAGCAACCAGAAGCAATGGTTTATTACCTGTCTTTACTGATAATAAATCCCAACATTCTATTGAAATATCAGCTACCCTATCAAAATGAGGTTGTTGTATAAGTGTGCCCGATGATATATTTTGCCGGTCCGATAAGCAGAAAACTCCGTTTAAGGTTGCCGCATATAATTTACCATCACATCTAGTAATAGCTTGTACACTTCCTTCCAAACCATTTTGATCATTGAACGTAGTCATTGGGGAATTAATATCTATCTTTGAAATACCATTTTGAGTAGCCAACCACAACCTATGTTGAGAGTCTAAAAATTGGTAGTTTATAGATTCATCTTGAAGGCCATTTTTCTTATTTACGGCTCCAACCAAATTACCTGAAGAATCGATCACAACCAATCCACCATCTCTAGTTCCGATTGAATAGTCCCTATTATTTAATTTTATTCCATTATATACTCTATTGTCAACAAAAAACTGATCAATCTCGGTATGAAAAGGAACTATTTTAGTGAGCTCTGTAGCATTCTGCACATGAGAAGAAAAGTCAGCAGGTATCATGGAATACAACCCTTTACCTTCCATATTTAACAATACTTGATCTTTCCGGAATGGTTGCATAAAATAAATTTTAGATTGGGTAAACATATCTCCACCCTGAATGAAATTCAAATTATCATTCACCATCTTTTTCAACCCTATTTCTTTCTCTCTTACATATAGATTATTGTTTAAGTAGAACATTAAATGGAATTGAGCCCCTTCCTTAGTGTCATGCTCAATAACTTTCATGCTTTTGCCATCCCATCTATAAATCCTCTTTGAAGTTTGAAAATATACCTTATTATCTTTTGTAGCATAACAAGTCCATACTTCACCAAAATCGCGTTGGCTCTTATTCTTAATTGAATCAAGTAATGAATGGTACCTGATGCGCCCGGTTGCATCAGAGGCAAGAAACCCTATTTCTCCAGTACCACCAACGTATATTATTCCTTTACTATCAATGGTTAAAGATCTTATAGGTGCATCGTGCTGCGTTTGTATAGTATCCCAATCATGCCCATCATATTCAAGTATGCCACTACCATTACCAAAAAACAATACACCGCGGGAATCTTGCACAACAGCAAAATTCTGTGGTACTAGACTATATTCTTTCGCAGTATAATTACGGATATTGTAAAGGCCTATTTCATTCAGGTTTTGCCCTAATAAAGTACCTGAAATCATTAAGATACCAATTAGTACAATAAAATACCAATGATACCTTTTACTTAAACATTGTTTATTACTACCCAAAATCATTTTTTTCGAGAATCGCTGCATCTTAAAATTACCAAACCAAAGATAAAAAAACTTATTTACCCTGTTAGTAATATACTCCATTGAATGCAAAAAGCAAAAAAGCCGCCCAGGCTAACCTGTAAGCGGCTTTTTTAGTGAAAATCTATAAGTTATTGAAGAACCACTTTTTTATAAGTATTACCTGTATCACCATTAATCCTTAGTATATAAACACCTTTACTTAGGCCGGTCAAATTAAGTTCTTTACTTATATGCCCATTTACTCTGCCGTAATTAACAGATGACAATACTTGCCCTAATTCGTTATATAGGGTTAAGCCTATATTTTGCGAACTATTAAGATCCAAAGTAAAATTAACAACACCTCGACTAGGGTTAGGAAATACAACCAAGGAAGCTAAATCAGCATTAAGGTTATTAACCCCCTGCATTATCGCAACATTACCTGTATTAGATTTAGCTGCATTGTAATTAATAGCTTGTATCGACGGAGTACAACCTCCCGGATTACTTATAACCACATGAAAATACCATGATCTTTTTGCAGAAGGTGTATGAGCTGTATATGTGAAAACACCATTATTAAGGACATATCCCACACTATCAATAGCTTCATACGCAGCCGTATCTCGATAGATAATATAATAGTTGAACGGCAATCCCTGATAATTATCCCATATGAGGTTAAATGTTGTATCATTTAACCCCGGACCAATAGTTAGATGCATGGTCTTGTGCGGGGGGCTAAGTGGAGATTCAAACCCACAAGAGTCGACCTGCGATATTTCATATCGCCAGCTTTGAACATCGGGATTAGAATTTAAATCAACATAAGTACCGCCTTTACTAAAAGGAACATTAGCTATTTTATTAAATAAACCTGGCACGGTGGTCTCCTTATAGACATTATAGCTTGCAATTGCCTTAGCGTTCGATTTATCCCAAATCACGTTATTATGATTTGAAGTAATATCTACCGTCACCATACAAATTGGAATTTGAGGCGGTGCTATTTCATTAATATGTGCGGCAGCAGTACCTATACAACCAACCTGATCGGTAACCAATACATTATACGAGCCAGTAGGAGCATTGGTAAGATTTTTTGTTGTACTGCTTGAAGCATCTGACCAAAGGTATGAATCACTTCCGGTGCCACCCGTTACAGTTATAATAACCGAACCAGATCCTTTACCGCCGGAAGCACAAGTTGATGCGATAGTACTATCAATCGTTACGACAGGGCCATTTTTACTGCTTACAGCAGCTTGTGTTGAATCAACACAACCATTAGCATCCGTAACAGTAACAGTGTACGCGTTAGCTCCCAATGCATTGGCCGTTGTGGTTGTTACACCTGAGCTCCAAACGTAAGTGTAAGGTGATGTCCCTCCACTAGCTGTAGCACTCGCTGTACCATCAGGTGTACTACAATCTGAGTTAGTAGTTGAAACATTTATTGAGATCGGAGCAGTAGGCTGACCAATTGTAAAGGTTTTTATGCCTGAACAACCAGTAGCATCAGTTGCGGTAACATAATAAGGTCCCGGCGATAGGTTGGAAATATTCTGTGTCGTAGCCCCAGTTGACCATATATACGTAATTGGAGATGTTCCTCCTATGACACTTATGTTGATTGAACCATTTGACTGTCCGTAGCACTTTACATTATTAATGCTCGTGCTGTTTACAACAGGACCATCAGAATTAGTGATAGCTATAGATGTAAATGTTGAACAACCATTCTTATCAGTTACTGTAACTATATAATTACCAGAATGTAAGCTATCAGCAGTTGATAAAGTATCACCATTGTTCCAACTAAATATATATGGAAAGGTACCGCCATTTACACTAACCGAAGCTACGCCAATATGTTCGCCACAAAGGCTTGGCGTAATTTTACCAAGAGAAATTGAAGGCGAAGAAGTAGCGCCTATTGTTACTGTTGCCGTATTTGAACATTTATTTTGGTCAAATACAGTAACTGTATAAGTACCTGCAGCAAGGCCTGCTATAGAATCTGTTGTTTGAACAGGAACAGTATTCCACTCATAAGTATATTTAGTTCCAGTGCCGCCTGTTACTTTTATAACAGATGCCTTACCATTAACTAACCCGCATGTTGTTGGCGTAGCACTAGTTTTAATGGTAATTTGACTTGGTTGCCCCACTACTACAGTGTTGGTAGCAGGACATCCTATCGAATCGAGGACTGTCACACTATAAACTCCAGCAGTTAAACCAGTTGCAACATTGGTGGTTTGAATTGGGGTGGTGTTCCATGAATAGGTATACACCTTTCCCGCTCCTCCTGATGCAATTGCTGTAGCGGTACCATCATTACCTCCAAAACAAGAATCTTTAGTAGCAGATACCGTTACAACATCAGAACAGTTTGCCACCTTAAAGGTTCTTCCAGCGTATAAACTCCAATGTCCGGCAC
>JABDHI010000030.1:22945-34189 GCA_013285655.1 Bacteroidota bacterium | reverse complement strand
AACCTGTGCATAAAGCACCGAAATATTATTGAGTACATTAATAAGGCCAACTTGCTGAAGTGTAAGAAAATTGGTAAAAAGCAATATTTTATTGAAATACCCTAAAGCTGCGCCCGCATAAGAGAACAGGGTCAACCTAACGCTTGCTTTTTGAATTATCCCCATATTACCAATTGAACCTATACTTAAAGAACATCATAAAATAACTTAAAGACCAGAAGGCAGATCTATTTTAAAAAATGCTGCACAAATCTCACCAAGTCCTTTTTATAAACCGGATGCGCATTTCCAATTATTTCAACAGCAAGGGCTCCGACACAGTTGCCCACAAAAGATGCCACTTCTGGAGGCATACCCTGATATGCACCTAAAGTAGTAAACGAAAGCACTGCATCCCCTGCTCCAACCGAGTCCTTTACCGATCTTGCCACAGCCGGTGCATGGTAAAACTTATTCTTTTCATGCCATACTGATCCCTCTTGGCCTAAGGTTATCTGTATCTTTTCAGCTTTAGTTACCTTCTTCAATTGTTTTATTAAAGACTCTACATCACCGTAATTATCGCCAAATGGTAAACGAAGCTCCTTCTCATCAATTGAAATATAATCAACCTTCTTGTACTTTGTAATGTAGTTATACCCATAGTTGTTACTATTGGTTTGGGCATTTACCGCAACATACTTTCCTGCAGCTTCAATGAACTTAATTATGTTCGGAGTAATAAATCCGTGACCAAAGTCAGTAACTAAAACCATATCATACTTAGGTAACTCCTTTTTAAGGTATGATATAATTTCAGCTTCCAGTTTCTCATCAATGTAGTGGTCATTCATGAAGGTAACTTCAAAAAGCTTAATGTTCATATACTTATCCAAATACCGTCTTTTGGTATTGGTAGGACCATCGGCTCTTTCAAAAAATTTTGAATCAACACCAGGAGAGAGATTCTTCTTGATAACTTTATCCTGAAGGTTCTGCTTACCAAGACACGTAACTAATTTAACTTCTCCGGCAAATTGCTCCAAATGGTTTGCAACAGCTAACACACCTCCTGCATATACCTCCTCTCGCATATATATACTCGATATAGTTGGAGACTTTGATGACTTCCCCAACGGAGCACAGTAATGATACTCGTCTATAATAGTATCACCAATTACCATTACCTTAAGCTTATTTAACTTTTCAATTTCATTTAATATATAATCGGCATTGTATTTCTTCTTTAAACCTGCAACAAAATCTTGTGTTCTAGAACCGTGCGGATTGAAGTGAGAATTGATAAGGTGCGAAGAAGAAAAAGTAATTTCTTCGGTAAAAAGTAATTCACCACCAACTGCCTTAACAGCGGCTTCTTCGTCATATATTCCTTTTGTCAGATCCTTTTCACGGTCTTTATAATCTTGTCCTTTAACGTAATAATTCGGCTTGATCATCTTAATCGTTTCAACCGCGGTTGGCCAATGATTTAGCGCAACATAATCAACTGCTTGTATTGCAGCAATTGACTCCATGCGCAACTGTTCTGTAAAAACAGGTCTTCCAGGCCCCTTATTCACAAAACGGTCAGGAGTTAAAGTCACCACCACAATATCAGCTTTATCTTTTGCAGCCTGAAAATGCTTTATGTGCCCCGGATGCAACAAATCGAAACAACCATGACACTGCGCAATAGTTTTACCTTGCTTCTTTAATTTTTTGCACTCCTCAGCTAATTGTTCGAGTGTAAGTATTTTAGTTTGTTTCATACCTATTTTTATTTACCGAGGTATTTAAACCAGTCTTTTGTAGCCTCAGCTATACTTGCTGGTTCCCAAAGCGGTGCTTCCCTCCAATAATCAATATTATCAAGCATTATTCTAACTCCTTCCTCAAAACTTACAACAGGCTTCCACCCTGTCCTTTGCTTTATTTTAGTTGTATCAGCAAAAGTACAATCAGGCTCACCGGGGCGCTTGGGTACATATACAATCTCGCCGCCCAAAAGTTCAACCAGCAGGTTCACACTATAAGTGTTACCACTGCCTACGTTCATAATTTCTCCAGCACAATCATTTTTGTTTGAGGTAGTAACACAAGCGTTAACCACATCGGTTACAAAAGTAAAATCGCGGGTTTGTTTGCCATCCCCGACCACGGTAAATGGCTTGTTATTCAATTTTTGCGCCAAAAACACACCAAATACAGCACCATAGGTACCCGATGTTCTTGCCCTTGGCCCATACACATTAAAGAAACGAAGTGCTGTAACATTTAGCCCATATACTTTGTGCCAATGCATACAATACTCTTCACCCACATATTTGGTATGCGCATAAGGGTATTGAGGAGAAATAGCTTCCGTTTCGGGAGTTGGGTACTTATTAGGAATACCATAACATGAAGAAGAAGCCGCATAAATTACACGTTGTATTTTTTGATGACGACAAGCCTCAAGCACGCTTATTGTACCATCTACATTAGAATGGTGATACTTCATAGGATGTTCAATGGACGGTACTATATCGGCCAATGCTGCTATATGAAATACCTTTACCACATCTTTGAAAAGTGGAAGTATCTTTTCGTAATCAGCAATATCTACCTGGTGGAATGACACCTTGGGGTTACCTTTATGGTGCTCGATATTGCGCAATGAGCCACTGCTTAAGTTATCGAGTATTACAACTTCGTTGCCATCGTTTACAAGTCTGTCTACTAAATGGCTGCCAATAAAACCACAGCCTCCTGTTACTAATGTTTTCATTTGTTTATTTATAAGTTAAGCGCTCCATTTCACATTTTCCTTAATGACCTTTGCAGGTATACCTGCAACTAAATTATTTGCTGCTACTGATTTAGTGACTACTGCACCTGCAGCCACAATTACATTATCCTTTAATTCCGTTCCTTTTAACACCATGCTCTTTTGTCCTAACCAGCAATGGTTACCAATTCGTATACCTTCAATACCCATGTTAACTTCTTCGCTTATTTCTGTTGAAAGTTTGTGCCCATCATTATCTCGTACCATTACACCTTGGGCAAACAAACAGTTTTGCCCTATCTCAATATCTTTTAATGCAATTATATGAGATCCGCCATTTATGATTGTCCCGTCCTTAATAGTGACCTTAGCGTTTATTGCAGAGATCACCACTCCCGGAAAAAGCGAAACATTACCGTCTATTTCGAGAGTAGAATTTACCATATAGATTCTACAATTATCTTTTCGTGAATCATATACTCCACCATCGAAATAACCAAAGTCGATACCTATTTTCAAAGAACCGTTACGAACTATTATTTTAGAATTATTAAGGTTAAACATAGTAGAGTGATGAATACCTATAGTCGATCCTTCATCTAGCTGAATACTTCTTCTCAAACTTTTGTAGGTATGCCATTTGTTATGTAAATGCTTTACCAGGTAAAACAATCTTCCATAAATAATCTGGGCAGGGCCATAATATTTACTTATTAGCTTTTTTCTGGCTTTACCCACTAGTCTATATTGGTTATTCTTAACTATTCGTTTTATAAAACTCCACTATGGCATCAGCAACATAGTTCACCTGCTCATCTGTCAATTCAGGATATACAGGAAGGCTAAGTATAGTTTCCGCTTGCCTTTCGGTAACCGGAAAATTGCCTTTCTTATATCCTAAATATTTGGCTGCTTCCTGATAGTGAATAGGGATTGGGTAATGCACTTTAGTATCTATTCCCATATCCGCCAAAAACTCTTTCAGTTTGTCCCTCTTATCAGTTTGTATAATAAATGTGTGGTAAACTGCTTTTTCAAATGACTTATCACGGGGAGCAATAATTTTCAAGTCCTTAAACTTCTCATAATACATATCAGCTATTTTCCTGCGACGCGCTGTCCACTTGTCAAGCTGTGTCAACTTTACATTTAATAAAGCTGCTTGCATATTATCAAGTCTTGAATTATAACTCCAAAACTCACACTCATCACGGTTCTTCAAACCATGATTACGCGCTTTTAACAAGTAGTTGTAAATCTTATCATCATTTGTAGTTATTACACCACCATCGCCAGCAGCAGCCAAATTTTTTAATGGGTGCAAACTAAAGCATCCGGTTGTACCTATACTTCCGACCGGTTTGTCTTTATATTTTGCGCCTATTGCCTGAGCACAATCTTCGATAATATGTATATTATGTTTTTTAGCAATTGCCTGTAATTCGTCCATAGGTGCAGGGCGGCCAGTTAAATGCACCACAATAATGGCTTTAGTTTTAGCAGTAATGGCTTTCTCTACTTTTTCAGGATCCAAATTAAAATCTTCTCTTACGTCAGCAAAAACAGGTGTACCACCTATTAATGCCACTGATGATGCAGAAGCCAAAAATGAATTTGGAGCAGTGATGACTTCATCACCTTCTTTTACACCAATTGCTTTTAGTGATAGAAACAAAGCATCTGTGCCATTGGCCATGCCTAGCGCATATTTAGTACCACTAAGAGAAGCGAAACTCTTTTCAAAGTTAGTTAGTGCTTCGCCCATAATAAACTGGCCACTTTCCATTACTTTCCAGAACTCAGCAATTAACTGATCCTTTAATGCAATGTTCTGCAAACCTAGATTAATATACGGTACCTGCATTTTTTTAGATGTGGCAAGCATTATTGTAAGTGTATTAATTGCATTAACTTAACGTTGAAATATCTAGGACTTGTAAGAGATTCAGGAATATGTCCCGCTTCAAATTCGCGTTTCAAATCAACAGAAGCTTCCTCAATGGTATGCTTAGGCTCAAAGCCAAGCTCTTTCTTAATTTTCTCCGAAGAGATATGATATGAACGGTGATCGTCAGTAGGTGTGGTTATTATTTTAACATGATTACCTACAGCATGTTTTACCATTTCGGCAATTTGAGATACGGTATGGTTCTCATAACCCGCGTTAAATATTTTGCCCGCAATTTTTTCAGAAGGTAAGGTAAGCAGATAGCAATATAAGTCGGTCATATCCTCAATATGGATATTAGGACGTTTCTGATCGCCACCAAAAACTGTTATCTCGCCCTTGTTTACAGCCAGGTTAGTAAGAATATTGACGGTCAGGTCTAGCCTCAACCTTGGGCTATAGCCACATACTGTAGCAGGGCGTATAGTTAATGTTGTAAAATCAGGTGACTGATATTTTGCTAAAATAGTTTCGCAATTTGCCTTGAACTTCGAATAATCAGTAAGTGGCTCAAGTGGCATATCTTCTGTAACGTTAGGTGTTTCTTTAATGCCATATACGCTTGATGAAGAAGCATAGATAAACCTTTTAACACCATTCTCTTTAGATATTTTAACTAAAGGTTCAAACGCATCAAGGTTAATTGATTTACCAAGAGTTGGGTTCAACTCAAAGCTTGGGTCATTTGATATACAAGCTAAGTGAATCACTGCATCATTGCCAGGTATGGTATTCTTTAGTAATCCTTGATCCCTGATATCTCCTTTTACCTTTTTCAAGTTAGGATGATTTGGCAGTACGTCCTCGCCATATATCATCAGATCTAACACGGTTACATTATAACCTTGCTTTAATAGTTTCGGAACAAGAATCGCTCCAACATAGCCTGCACCGCCTGTAATAAATATGTTCTTCATAGTGAATTAAATGACCTGCAAAGATACGAAATTGGAAAAACCTTACCTAGAGGTTATTTAAACACGATAAGATGTTGATTATCAGATACTAATTTGGAAATAAAATGCAGCCGGGAATACTTTATAGCTTAACCGACTCTAAAGCAACCTTAAACAACTTATTGGGTATAGCCGGAGATTTTAATTCGGATGTTTTGTACTTTCTATTAGTATATATGGCACAAAGTGTATTTGAAACATGATACAAATTCTTTTCAGTACCGGCAGGAATACCCTCTAAAATACCAGCTAATGTCTCGAAAACTGTAGTTGCCGGATCTTTACCATAATCGTGCCAAATAACAATTGAATTTTCGTGCGTAAGGTATTGGAAAACCTTTTGAGTATCGCTCTTAATGAAATCGTAACGATGATTCGCGTCAATAAAAATAACGTCGAACTTCGTATTTAGTCCAGCATAATCAAATGTTTTTGAGTCGCCGTACACATGCTTTACCTTAGGATTTTTTTTTGAAAAGAAACCAAACAGGTCACGAAATACTCCGTTAAAAGCATCATCTGGCAAATTAAGAGTATATGCTTCGGCACAAACATCGGCAACATTACTCACGCTCTGCCCTCTCCATGTACCAATTTCAAAATACTTGCAATTTGGAAAGCTTCTACAAAGCGATTTTATAATGGCCAAATCAGCAGGAGTAGAACCACCACCCAAAAAATCAACTACATCAAGTGTTTCTTTAAAGTTAAGTATAACATCATCTATTTCGGCAACTGGCAACCCTTTTACAAATTCGGGGTGATGCTTTTTCACATACTTTTGCCACACACTATTATCTTCCACTACCCTATACAATAGCTTAGGGTTAAGAGCTATTTCGTAAAAAGCTTTAAATACAACACCTACCTGTTTTAGCATATTTGCTTAGAAAATTATTGAGTGACAAATGTATATTTTTTCAGGTAATGGCTCTAAAATTAGAAAGGCTGCACGAAAATCATGCAGCCTTTCTAATTCATTTATTGAATTCTTATTTTGCAATCACAACTTTGGTATTGTAAACTTTACCAGGAGTTATCACTCTTACAAAGTAAGTGCCCGCAGAAATATTCACAAGATTAATATCATCTTGTATCATTCCATTTGCGCTACGGGCATTGGTTGCATAAACAACTTCACCTAGCAGATTTGTCACTTCCAATTGCGCATCATGATTACCTGATGCTCGATTAATAGTCAACCTGAATGAACCATTGTTAGGATTAGGAAACAATTTAACATCTGCGCTCTCCGATATAGAAGTTATTCCTGTTAGAGTACCCGATTTCTTAATACGTAACGGTTTTGTTGTAACCGACTTGGTAGGTGACCCTTCCCTGTTAATAGCAAGTGTAATATCGTAGCTGCCAGGCACAAATGTGTGCCTGGATGTTTTCACCCCAATGCCAGATATGGTTTGTGAGTTTCCATCACCAAAGTTCCAGGTGTAAGATATTTTAGGATTCTTCTGTGCTGTTTTATACAGTGATGAATCTGCACATACTGTATCGCTAATGCTTATAAAAGTTATAGTTGCACTATCCACAGCTCCTAGTGTATCATAGGTTATGCTGTAGGTAAACTCAGCATACAAACAACTATCAGTTACTGTGGTTGTAGCACAAGCGCTACATCCTTTTGCATCAATTACACAGCATGTATATATACCCGGCTTCGCAATTATATTAGATGCTGTTGATCCGTTACTCCAACTATATGTATAAGGGGAGGTACCACTTGTTGCAGTGGCAGTTGCGCTACCATTATTACATGTATCACAACTTGCTTTTGATGACTGCAAAATCATACCCAACATGCAAGTGCTAACACTATTATTTGCATTTGTTATAGTTACATTAATTGTTGTATCTGATGAACAACCTCCGTTACTATTATAAAGGAAAAGATTAACCGGATAAGTGCCGTTCTTCGCATAAGTATAACTATACGGATTACCAGAACCATAACCAATGCTATCGCCTGCATACCAGTATAATTGAGTAGTTGAATTCATACCGGCAGAGGCACTGGCAAATATTACTTGTCCACTTAAGCCTGTTGTATAACTAAAGTCGGCATGCAGACTACACGATACAGCATTTGTGATTGCAACATAAATAGTTGTATCTGATGAACAGTTACCAATACTATCCGTAATATATAAGTTAACCCCATACGTTCCATTATATGCATAGGTATAGCTATAATTGTTAGTTGTACTTCCACCATTGCCATCACCGGCATTCCAATAAAAATGAGTACCTTTAACTATTCCTGCCGATGTATTGGTATAATTAACCAAGCCGTTCGAACCATTTACAAATGTAAAGGCAGCATGTAAATTGCATTTAGTTGCGTTAATAATAGTAACATATATAGTTGTATCCGCTGTACAATTTCCAGTACTGTCAGCAAGGTGCAAATTCACCCCATAAGTACCATTATTCAAGTAAGTATAGATATAAGTGTTGCTGTTACCCGTGCCCACTCCATCACCGGCATCCCACAAGAATATTGTAGTCTTCCCAGTACCTGTCGAATTGCTTGAAAATGCGGCCTGCCCACCAGAGCCAGTAAAATATGTAAAGTTAGCATGCATAGTTTTACATGGCGTAATTGGCGCAACTGTATCTGAACATGGGTAATATTGCCAGAGATCATTAATATCAGTGCCTGAGTTATTGTCTCCTGCACATATATATCCATTATTGCCTACCGCAAACGCTACTGAGTAATATCTCTCTATCCCATTGATACCCATATTGGTAAACGTTGACCAACCTTTGGTTACCGTGTCATATACATATCCACTTGTCAGTGGCGTTGATATTCCGCCTGTCCATCCCACGCAGATGTATGCTTTACTTCCTATTACAAATGCTTCCGCATCTCCTCCCAGTCCATTGGGTAATGGAATACTTGCTATGGATGTCCAACTGTCTTTGGTAGTATCATATTGCCAGAAGGTGCTCATGAAATTTGAATAATTCCACCCGCCTCCTATATAGCCATGATTACCTATAGTAAATGCACTTAGTCCTTCTACATCTCCGGCCGGGCAGTTACTCAGTTGTTTCCAGCTATTCTGGTGCGCATCATACATCCATACATCATTCAAATACGGTGGACCTCCTTTGGATCCTGCTATTATATATGCCTTATGACCTAATACAAATACTGATGCATCATAACGGCCTGCTCCGGGAAACGCGGCCATTGCTGTCCACGTGTTTGCTCCTGTATCATATCGCCACATATCTGTATTTACCCCACTGCTATTCCGTCCAAATGCTACATATCCATATCCTTCTATTGAAAAAGATATATTACAATCTGATCCCAATCCCGGATAGGCTTTGATCGTACTCCAGCTATTTGTCTTCTGGTTCCATTTATAAAAATCATTATAAAAACTGCTGCTGTTCCCTGTTATCCCGCCTCCCACAAAAGCATAGTGTCCTATCGTAAACGCTGTGCTGTTATGACGAGAATTCCCTGGATAGGTTGATTGCTTACTCCATACATTACATGCGTTAACTGTACTTGCTATGTTAATAGCTATTGTTGTATCTGATGTACAACTTCCAGAACTATCTCCTATACGCAGATTCACATCATATATTCCATTGTTAGCGTAGGTATATGTGAAAGTATCTTTACTGCCAAAACCTTTACCGTCACCAGCATCCCAGTAATATGTAGTTGTGGAAGTAGTATCTTTTGATGTACTGGTAAAAGAAGCTTTACCATTTGCACCTACAGTGTAAATAAATCCTGAATGCAAAGTACATACACCTGTACATGGTTGATATTGCCAAAGATCATTTATATCAGCACCCGAACTATTATCTCCTGCACATATATATCCATCATTTCCTATAGCAAACGCTGCTGAGTAATATCTCACTATTCCGTTAGTACTCATATTAGTAAATGTTGACCAAGCTTTAGTTACTGTGTCATATACATAACCACTTGTCAATGGTGTTGATATTCCGCTTGTCCAACCAACGCAGATATAAGCTTTGCTGCCTATAACAAATGCTTCCGCATCTCCTCCCAATCCACCTGATAATGGGATACTCGCTATTGATGACCAACTGTCATTGGTGGTATCGTATTGCCAGAATCCGCTCAGGAAGTTAGAATAATTCCATCCTCCTCCTATATACCCTCGGTTACCAATGGCAAAAGCACTTAACCCTTCTACATTTCCAACAGGACAGTTATTCATCTGCTTCCAGCTATTCTGATGTGCATCGTACATCCATACATCATTCAAATATGGCGAACCACCTTTTGAACCTGCCACAACATACGCTTTGTGACCAAGCACAAATACTGATGCATCATAACGGCCTGCTCCGGGAAACGCTGCCATTGCTGTCCACGTATTTGCTCCTGTATCGTATCGCCATACGTCTGTAGTTACCCCACCATTGTTTCTTCCCAAAGCAACATATCCATATCCTTCTATTGAAAAAGATATTTCACAGTCTTGCCCCAATCCAGGGTATGCCTTAATAGCAGTCCAACTATTACTTTTTTGATTCCACTTATAAAAATCATTATAAAAACTACTGCTGCTACCCGTTATACCACCGCCAACAAAGGCATAGTGACCTATGGTAAATGCCGTTATATCGTGTCGGGCATTACCGGTAAAATTAGCTTGTTGCGACCAAGTACCACAAGCAGCAGTAGTTACCATCGAACTATCCGGATTCCATTGCCAGAGATCATTAATATCAGTGCCTGAGTTATTGTCTCCTGCACATATATATCCATTATTGCCTACCGCAAACGCTACTGAGTAATATCTCTCTATCCCATTGATACCCATATTGGTAAACGTTGACCAACCTTTGGTTACCGTGTCATATACATATCCACTTGTCAGTGGCGTTGATATTCCGCCTGTCCATCCCACGCAGATGTATGCTTTACTTCCTATTACAAATGCTTCCGCATCTCCTCCCAGTCCATTGGGTAATGGAATACTTGCTATGGATGTCCAACTGTCTTTGGTAGTATCATATTGCCAGAAGGTGCTCATGAAATTTGAATAATTCCACCCGCCTCCTATATAGCCATGATTACCTATAGTAAATGCACTTAGTCCTTCTACATCTCCGGCCGGGCAGTTACTCAGTTGTTTCCAGCTATTCTGGTGCGCATCATACATCCATACATCATTCAAATACGGTGGACCTCCTTTGGATCCTGCTATTATATATGCCTTATGACCTAATACAAATACTGATGCATCATAACGGCCTGCTCCGGGAAACGCGGCCATTGCTGTCCACGTGTTTGCTCCTGTATCATATCGCCACATATCTGTATTTACCCCACTGCTATTCCGTCCAAATGCTACATATCCATATCCTTCTATTGAAAAAGATATATTACAATCTGATCCCAATCCCGGATAGGCTTTGATCGTACTCCAGCTATTTGTCTTCTGGTTCCATTTATAAAAATCATTATAAAAACTGCTGCTGTTCCCTGTTATCCCGCCTCCCACAAAAGCATAGTGTCCTATCGTAAACGCTGTGCTGTTATGACGAGAATTCCCTGGATAGGTTGATTG
>JABDHI010000030.1:0-22845 GCA_013285655.1 Bacteroidota bacterium | reverse complement strand
CTGCTGTTCCCTGTTATCCCGCCTCCCACAAAAGCATAGTGTCCTATCGTAAACGCTGTGCTGTTATGACGAGAATTCCCTGGATAGGTTGATTGTGCTGACCAGGTTCCTTGTGCCTTGGTAAAATGTATGAAGCTAATCAATAAGAGTAGCAAGCCAGTCTTTTGTAGAATTGATTTCATAGGTGGTGATTAGGGAATTAAGCCGTAAATCTAACAAAAAAACTATGTTTAGCCCAGGCGAATTTTCCGGAGCAGCTCATAATTAATTACCTTTACACTAAGTTAGTCAGGCTCAAAAAAGATGGAATTCTATAGAACCCACTGTAATTCAGTAAAATTATCAACAATAATTTTACTATTTATCCCTATAACTAAGCTATTTGCACAGAATCTTGTACCCAACTGGAGTTTTGAACAATATTCTAATTGTCCTACCACTTATACTCAAATAGGTTATGCTATAGGTTGGCATCCATCATATGTTGATAATTGCTGTAGCTATCATGTAGAATATCTAAATGCCTGTGGTTCTCCCGGTTTTCAAGTTCCTTCGAGTGTTTGGGGTCATCATAATGCAAGTACAGGAGTAGCTGACATGGCTCAGGCCAGTATGGCTCCTAGTGTTAAAGTAAATTATAGAGAAAATATTTATACCAAGCTTATCAGCCCATTAGTGCCTGGCAGAAGATATTATATTTCAATGAGAGCATGCCATGCCACATTTTGCCAGGTTGCCACTAACAATGATGGTATTCGGTTTTCAACTAATACCACTATGGCAGTTAATAATATAGCTGCAGTTCATTCAACATCTGTAATTTCTGATACTGCAACCTGGACCACTATATCGGGATGTTATATAGCAGATAGCGCCTACACTTACATAGGTGTTGGCAATTTTTTTGATGATGCGCATACTACTCTTACAACTTCCTGTCCAAGCTGTTCAAATCCTTATCCCGGTTATTTTATCGATGATATTTTAGTTATACCAATGACTATTGGAGGGAATACGGTAATTTGTTCAGGAGATACAAGCATATTAACAGCCTCGGGTGGCTCATCCTATTTATGGAGCACAGGAGATACAACAAGTTCAATTTCAGTAACGCCAGGTACAACAACAACATACTCTGTTACAGTAATTAACAATAGTTGCAACTGGGACACATCTATTATAGTAACTCCAACTGGCGGAATAAATGCCAGCATAACAAAGGATACATCAGTTTGTTCAGGCAGTAATATTACTCTTACTGCGACAGGCGGAATTTCATATATATGGAATAATGGGGCGACAACAAGCAGCATTAACATTTTTCCAATTGCAGACTCTTTATACACAGTTGTGGTAAGCGCTGGTAGAAACTGCAAAGACACCACAATTCAAACACAGGTAAACATTAAGCCTCCGGGGAGCGGAATTACGCTTAGTGGCAACAGCCCTTTATGCAGTAATGGTGGATCAGACACTTTAACTGTGCATGGAGCAACTTCTTATTTATGGAGTACAGGCTCTTCTTCTAGCACCATAATTGTTGCACCCGGAAAAGATTCAACATATTCAGTAGTAGCTAGTAATGGTGGCTGCAATTGGGATACTACGATTAATGTTATGGCCACAGGAAGTATTAAAGCCATTGTAACTAAAGATGCAGCTGTTTGCCCGAATGGCAGTGTTGTTTTAGTTGCTGCAGGTGGGGATACTTATAAGTGGAGCACAGGTGCTACAACAAGCAGTATAAGTGTATCCCCATCTTCAACCGCTACATATTCAGTAACCGTTGGCGCAGCTAAAGGTTGCAAGGATACTACACTTATAAGTAAAGTCACTGTTTACAATACCGGAGCAATAAATCTTTGCTGCTCATCTTCAATTCCACTCGGCGATAGTATTATAATTAAAGCAAGTGCTTCCGGAAATTACATTTGGCTTCCGGCAGGCACAAGTGCGTGTGATACGTGTTCGGCTATTTACGTAAAACCAAGTACAACTACTACATATTTTATTCAAAGCACCAGCAGCCAGGGGTGCATATTGAGGGACTCTGTTTTAATAACAATAGAGGGTTGTGGTGTAGCTTGGTTCCCAAATGCCTTTACACCTAATGGAGATAATTTAAATGGAACATTTTACCCCAAGGGATCCTGTATTATTTCATATTCTATGTATATATTTAATAAGTGGGGAGGACTTATTTATCAAAATAGTAATAGTACTCCATGGAATGGACAGATACGCAATAGTGGTAATATTGTACAAGAAGACACCTACGTATATGAGTTAATTATAAACACATCAGATAAAATTCAACGAACATATATTGGAAAAGTAACTGTTCTTAAATAAATTTATTTGTTTTGTGTTAATTCTTTAGCAATTTTCATATGAGGTCTCTTTACTTTATATCTTTTCAAATAGCGTTCTTTTTATTCATGCCGACAACTCCATTATTTGCGCAAAACCTTGTCCCCAACTGGAGTTTTGAACAATATTCATCATGCCCAACTACTTATACTCAAATAGGTTATGCTATTGGTTGGCATCCATCTTATGTTGATAATTGCTGTACGTATCAGGTAGAATATTTGAATGCGTGCGGCTCTCCTGGTTTTCAGGTTCCTTCAAGTGTTTGGGGATATAAGTATGCAAGTACAGGAGTAGCTGATATGGGGCAGGTTACAATGGCACCTTCAGTAACTGTAAATTATCGGGAAAATATTTATATCAAATTATTGACCCCATTAGTTTCAGGGCAAATGTACTATGTCTCTATGAAAGCATGTCACGCCACATATTGCCAGACTGCTACTAATAATGATGGAGTAAAATTCTCGACTGACACTACCTTCGCAGTAGATAACATTGTTGCTGTGCATTCAAGCGCTGTAATTTCTGACACTGCAAACTGGACAACCATATCGGGTTGCTATACAGCAGACAGCGCTTATACTTATGTAGGTGTCGGTAATTTTTTCGACGATGCACACACTACTATCACAACATCTTGCCCAACCTGTTCTAACCAGTATCCTGGATATTTTATTGATGATATCTCGGTTGTACCTATCGGCGTTTCAGGTAATTTAACTATATGCCCGGGCGATACCGATCGGTTAATAGCTTCGGGGGGTACCTCCTATTTGTGGAATAACGGGGCCACAACAAGCTCAGTCCTTGTGAATCCGACAACTACAACTACCTATTCTGTTAAAATTACAAACCCAGATTGTGCATATACTTTTAGCATAACCGTAAATACAGATAGTATAACACAACTAACGGTTGGAGGCCCTCAAACAATTTGCTCGGGTGGTTCAACCAGATTAAACGCTAACGGAGCTAATACCTATAGTTGGAGCCCTTCGTTAGGGTTAAACAATACAACCATTGCAAATCCGATAGCCAGTCCATCTATTACCACAACATATACTGTAACAGGAACAAGTGGTTCTGGCAAATGTAAAGGCAAGGGTATTGATTCAGTATTAGTAACTGTTACGCCATGCGACAGCACATACTTGTACATACCTAATGTTTTTACTCCAAACGGGGATGGTGCAAATGACTTATTTTATGTAACCGCTGACGGAATAAGTAACTATCATATTGAAATATTTAATCGCTGGGGGCAAAAACTATTTGAATCAAATACACCAACTGTTTCCTGGACTGGTAAGAATGCATATGGCGCGTTACAATCTGATGGTATTTATTATTATATTATTACCGGGAATTATTTAAATGGGAACGCCTTTAAAAAAGATGGATTCCTACAATTACTTAAATAAAAGCATCTAAGTAAAAAAGGTGCTCTTAAAGAGCACCTTTTTACTTTCAATAATATAGATTATGGTATTAATGTAGCCTTAATCGACATTCCGTATGAAGGCGGTCCGCTGGTAAAATTATCAGCGTACAATGTTAAACTTCCAACTACATAAGAAAAGCGATAGCCCGCACCACCTGAAACCACGTTAGGCCAACTAAACCAACCTGGTTCGCCTACGTACCAATCTTCCACTTGAATAGTACCGGTAGTTACAATAGCAGAAGTAATGTTTGCATTAGTATAGGTGTATGTGTATTCATTTCCACCTGCACTAACCCATTGACCAGAAGCGACATAAAAACTATCAGTAACTGCAACAGTAGCTGGCCCTGCCGGGCCTTGTGGTCCGGTAGCACCCGTTGCTCCAGCAGGCCCTGTTGCACCGTCCTTACTACATCCAATAATTCCTGCTATTGCAATAACAATAGCCACTAGAGTGATACTTTTTTTCATAAAATAGTTTTAATAAATGGTTAGGTATCAAAAGTAAGCATTTTTAAATATTACAAGCGATTCTTAAAACCAACTTAATAGTCTGTCGAAAGCAAAAGGCGTATTGCTAATTCTTATTAATTACCTTAACTGGTACCCCCACTGCAGTAACATTTGCAGGCAGTCCATTAATTACCACGCCCCCAGCTCCTACTATTGAGTTTTCGC
Organism: Bacteroidota bacterium; assembly: GCA_013285655.1. Taxonomy (GTDB): domain Bacteria; phylum Bacteroidota; class Bacteroidia; order JABEUT01; family JABEUT01; genus JABEUT01. The sequence goes on along the minus strand of JABDHI010000030.1, from coordinate 18,350 downwards.
CCACACTTGCATCGGGTATAACTACCGCGCCAGTACCTAAAAAAGCATCGCGCCCAATTTTTACTCTTCCTGCTGTATGAACACCTGGGCCAAGATTCGCCCCATCTTCTATAATATTATCATGATCGATAGTTGCACCAGTATGTATATTTACACAATTACCTATTCGCGTACCGGTAACTAATATTACACCTTGCCCAATATAGCATCCCTTACCAATCTCCACATCCGAATCAATATGAACAGTTGGATGGATTGCATTAATAAGTTCTAATCCCGAACTCACTATTTTATCTGATAGCCTACGTCTCATAGTATTATTACCAATAGCAACAATTCCCGCAGCAACCCCAATTTTATCCTTTAAGCTTTTTAAGTCTTCCGTTGTACCAATAACTTTAATACCTCTTATTTCTGTACCTATTTTACTTTTATCATCATCTATAAACCCAACTACATTGTAAACCTCTCCTGCTTCCAGTATTTCGAGCACAACTTTAGCATGGCCATCGGCCCTTGCACCAATAATTATAGTAGGTATCCTTTTCATATAAGTAACGAAAATAAAGTTTTTAATGAAGCAATTAACTTCTATATCGCTCATTAATTGTCGGAAATATAATCCTAGACATACTTATACTTCACCATTCATTCATTTCCACACAATATTTCCTTTCTATTATCGTCTATTCTGGTAGTTAGTCAATTTCGGTTACTTTTGATGCCCTTATGTCTATAAAGAAAATCTACCTGTTCTGTGCTTTGTTAATTAGCAACTTGTTAATTGCTCAATCTGGTCAAAAATATACTATAAGCGGAACCATAAAAGATTCTGCTTCGGGCGAAGAGCTTATAGGAGTTATTGCATCAATAAAAGAATTACCTGCTACAGGTACAAGCACCAACGAATATGGATTTTATTCCATAACTCTTAATGAGGGTAACTACACTGTTATTTATAGCTATTTAGGCTATAAAGTAGATTCGATAAAAATGTCTCTACATCAAAATATAAAACAAAATATACGTTTAGCGGCGGCCGGCTCATCTTTACAAGAGGTACAGATTCAAGCCACCAAATCAAACGCCAATGTTACAAGTACTCAAACAGGCACTATTTCTCTCGATGTTAAAGAGATAAGTAAAATACCCGTTTTTTTTGGAGAGAAAGATGTACTTAAAACTATGCAACTATTACCAGGTGTAGTATCCGCAGGTGATGGCAATAGCGGATTTTATGTGAGAGGTGGCGCATCAGATCAGAATTTGATACTACTAGATGATGCACCCGTCTATAATGCATCACACTTATTGGGGTTCTTTTCTGTTTTTAATTCAGATGCTATAAAAGATGTAACGCTCTATAAAAGTGGTATGCCTGCTGAATTCGGCGGTCGCCTAGCTTCTGTAGAGGATATTAAAATGAATGATGGTAACGATCAAAGCTATCATTTAAGCGGGGGTATTGGACTAATAGCTTCGCGTTTAAATTTCGAAGGGCCTATAAAAAAAGGCAAAGGTTCGTTTATAATAGCAGGCCGAAGGACTTATGCTGACGTCTTCTTGAAACTATCTAATAATACCGCGCTAAAAAACAGCAGCTTATATTTTTACGATTTTAACGCAAAAGGCAATTACACCTTAGGCGACAAGGATCGCATTTATATATCGGGCTACTTTGGCAAAGATGTGCTGGGCGCTGATAATCTTTTTGGTGTTAACTGGGGTAATGCTACAGGCACCTTCCGTTGGAACCATATATTCGGACCTAAGTTGTTCTCTAATACTTCATTAATATACAGCAACTACAATTATAATATTGATATTTCCGCACTTGGCCTTAGCTTAGGCATTCAATCTGTTATTAAAGACTGGGGCTTAAAAGAAGAGTTTCAGTATTTTCCAAATTCAAAGAACAAGGTGTTGTTCGGTTTGAACGCTACTTATCATACTATAGTCCCTGGTAATCTTACATCAAACGATTCGAGCATAAGCAGCACTAATATACAAACCCGTTATGCATTAGAGAGTGCTATTTATGCATCAGACGAAATTAAGGTTAGCGAGCGTTTAAAATTTATGGCAGGCATACGCCTAACTACATTCAGCCTGTTAGGGCCAGGCACCTTTTATACGTATGACCCAAGTGGTAATGAAAGTGATTCTGCTAAATATACGAACGGACAAATAGTTAAAACGTATATAAACCCCGAGCCACGCTTTAATGCCAATTACATGCTAGATGAGGTTTCCTCGGTTAAAGCATCATACGATAGAAATGTTCAAAATCTTCACCTGCTTTCTAACTCTACCTCGTCGAACCCGACTGATTTATGGATACCGAGCAGCAATAATGTAAAGCCTGAAATTGCTGATCAGTTTTCAGTTGGTTACTATCGTAATTTCAATGATAATAACTACGAATTTTCGGTGGAGACCTATTACAAAATACTGCAGAACCAAATAGATTATAAGAATGGTGCACAGTTGCTACTAAACCAAAGTGTCGAAAGTCAATTGTTATTTGGCCAGGGCAAATCGTATGGTGTAGAAGTATATTTCAAAAAGAAGTTTGGAAAACTTACCGGTTGGATCGGCTATACGCATTCAAAGACATTGATTCAAATACCTGGTATTAATAATGGAAGCTGGTATCCGGCAAGGCAAGATATACCTAACGATGTTGATGTAGTAGCCATATACACACTTAGCGAAAAATGGACCATCTCAGCCAGTTGGGTATATAACACAGGCTATCCGGTAACTTTCCCAAGTGGTAAATACGAAGTTGATGGAAATGTGATTTACTATTACACATCTCGCAATGGTTACCGAATGCCGGATTATGACAGGATGGATATTGGTGCAACCTATAAATGTAAAAAGCATGGCCATTTTCAGGGTGAGTGGGCATTCTCAATTTATAATGTTTACGATCGTTGGAATGCATACACTATTACATTCCAGCAGAACCCAAACAACTCACAGGAAACACAAGCAGTGCTTACTTCACTATTTGGCATAATACCTTCTGTATCATATAACTTTAAATTTTAATATGAGAAAAGGTAAATGGTACATATACGCAATTATAATTATAGCCCTGATGGCGTCATGCCAAAAAGTAATTAATATCGATTTAAACTCGGCATCTCCAACTATTGTAATAATAGGCAATGTTAACGATCAGCCTGGGCCTTATTTTGTTACACTCAGTCAAACGGTAAACTTCAGCCAGCCCAATACATTTCCGGGTATTAGTGGCGCATTGGTATCAATAGCCGATAATGCAGGCACAGTTGATACATTAATTGAAACTACCACACCAGGTAATTATCAAACAAAAAAGCTGCAAGGGGTACAAGGCCGAACTTACACATTGAATGTAACTACCAACGGACAAACATATACATCAGTAAGTACTATGCCTCAATTGGTAAATTTCGATACGCTTGTAATAATCCGGAATATAGGACCCGGCTTTAGAGGGGGTAATGATACTATTTACTGGCCTTACGTTGTTTACCAGGATCCTCCTGCTGTTGCTAACTACTACCGTTTTATTGAAACTGTGAACGATACATTACTTACCAATATTAATATACTCAATGATAAAATTTCAAATGGTAAGTATATTGCTTATCCAATACGCCATCATTTAAATGTAGGCGATAGTGTAAAAATAGAAATGCAATGTATCGATCAGGGAACTTACAATTACTTAAGCACTGTTGGAGAAGCTTCAGGGTCGACCAATGTAACACCGGCCAATCCCGTCTCTAATATTTCCAATAATGCCCTTGGCTATTTCAGTGCACATACATCAAGAGTTAGATCGGTGCAGGTATCTAAGTGAAAAATAGATTATTTTTGACAAAGTAAGTACCCGAATCTCTCCATATATTCGGCATTAGTTTTATACCCCATGTTGTTTTAGAGACTTGTTATGTCAGTCACAAAATTCAGGTTAGTTTTTCTTTTACAATTCATTGCTGTCTTTGTTGCATCGGCTCAGCTTAATACCAATGCATTTTTGCAAGAAGCAAGAGTAGATATTTCACAAAACAACTATTTCGAAGCCATACAAAAGCTAGATGCTTGTATACAAGCAAGGCCTGGTCAGTATGATGCTTATTTCTTCAGAGGGATTTGTAAATATTCACTGAATGATAATTTAGGTGCCTTACAGGATTTAAATGTAGCTGTTACCGTTTATGATCCTTACCTCTCTGATGCTTATCATTATCGTAGTTACGTTAAATACCGCCTGGGCGATTATGATGGTGCCATACGTGATATAAACCAACTTATAGCCATAGAAAGCGGAGATCCAAAACTTTACCTGGAAAGAGCATTCTCTAAGCTAGCTAACCAGGATTATAACGGTGCCCTTAAAGATTGCAACAAGACCCTAAGCATGCAGTGGGCCAATGAGAATCTTTATTTGTGCAGAGGGATGGCCGAAAATGCGCTCAACAGCTATGATAGCGCATTGGTAGATTATAACAAAGCAATTGCAATTAATCCTAAAAATACGGATGCCTATATACGTATTGGAATAACAAACTCAGCTATGGGCAATAACCTGCAAGCAATTCAGGAATATAACCATGCATTGAAGTTAGATTCGGCAAATACACTGGCCTACTTTAGCCGGGCTGAGGCTTATGTTAAACTCGACAAGCAGAAAGAAGCCTTTGAAGATTTTAATACAGTAATTAAATATGATCCTTTGAATGCTCTTGCATACTTCGACCGAGCAGTTATGGAAGGGCAGAAAAATGATTATACGGATGCATTAGCTGACTTTGATAAGGTACTCGTGTTAAATCCTAAGAACATTCAGGCATTGTTTAACAGAGCCAAATTAAAGGCTGCACTGGGCGATATAAAGGGGGCTTTGGCTGATTACAATAGCACCATCGATCTGTTTCCCTATTTTGTTGAGGCCTATTACGAAAGAGCAAGGCTAAAAGAAGCAATGCACGATATTAAAGGCGCTCAAGCAGATTACAATACGGGTAAAGTGATGGGCGAGCTGAGCCATTTTAAAGATAATAATCAACGCGCAAGCGATTCGGCAACGCTGACTCATTTAACTGCGTTAAATTCAAATTTCGACAGTCAGAAACAAGCCGATACGGTTAGCGTAGCTTTAATGCCATTGTTTTATTTAGCGCAGAATGATAATAGCGGCAAAGCAGGTTGTTTTCCACTCGTGCTTAAAAGAAGCGGCAAGGAGTATAGCAGCTTCTGCATCACCAATAAAAAATCAGAAGCCTCAGGCAATACATCTGACAGCGCTTTGTATTTATTGAACCAGGGTTTGAAAGACAGCGTAATGGACATTCAATCGACCTTGCAACGTGCCATTAAAGAAACCAATATGCAGTTATTTAGTGACGCGTTGAAAGATTGTAATGATGTTATTGAACGTGACCCTGAATCGGCAATTGCCTATTTTGAAAGAAGCGTGAGCCTCTGTAAAGAAATAGACATGCTAAGCAGGTTTAGTGAAGATGAACAATACACAACAGTAAACAAAACATACAAAATTGCCAAAGACCCTAAGACCGAAAAATACGATATGGCATTAACTGACCTAAATAAGGTTCTGCAGTTAGAACCTGAATTCTCATTAGCCTATTACAACCGCGCATTTGTAAAATACAAGTTGAAAGACCTAAACGGAGCAATTAACGACTATACAAAAGCCGTAACGCTTGATGCGACTTTTGCCGATGCATTTTATAACCGTGGCTTATTATTCTTTGTTCAGAATGATAAACTCAGTGCCTGCCAGGACTACAGTAAGGCAGGCGAACTTGGGCTCACTAAAGCATACGAGGTGATAAAGTTATATTGCGGACAGGTGTTGAAATAAAGCCTTACTTCACCAGTGCCATTCGGGTAACACTCTGCATTACATCTCCCTTATATATTGCAACCATATAAGTTCCTGCATTTAACCCGTTACAATACACTTGTTTTTCCTGCTCTTGCATGGCTTCCTGCATTACCAAACGCCCTGATATATCATACACTCTAATCTCTAATGGTGCTTCTATTGCCTGAGAACATCGGATAGTAAACTCTCCTTTATTAGGATTAGGGAACAATACAAATGGATTCACCGGTGTTGCGTTATCATCAATACCGGTAAATAAAGTCTGCGGACCAAAGAAGAAGATGAGAATATCCTTCATTAATGTATCCCGCCCCAAAGCAGGGTAAATAGTCTCAAATGGGTATGACATGTATACAACCTTTCCTGTTTTGGTACCTCCGCTAAATACTCCTTTATAATGTATGCAAGAATAATCGGTATCTAATGTAGTATAGTGCATGTCAGCCGCAGCGCCACCTATTGGTGCAATGGCATCAGGGTAACTTACATTATAGGTGCCATGTGTACCATTATCGAAATTAATGCTGTCAGTTGCTCCAAATATTGATGTACCAATTGGCTTAACTACACTTGCATAGTATTTGCTGGCGGTATTTGCAGGAGCGTCGGATATATAGCGTGCCTTTAAATAATTACTGTAAAACAACTTATCTGCTGAAGTGCCTGTACCATACAAGTAATACCCTAACTCCGAACCCGATATAAATAAATATCCTCCTTGTTGCAAATATGCAGTCAGGTAGTTCTGTTCAGCAGGAGTTACAGCCGAATCTGCTGTACTCTCTTCACCGGCAATCCACTCCACAGCTGCATAATTTTGAAGTGATATAAGTTTATCGGTTATGGCTTTGTGTGTACAGCTCTCGGTATATTTATTGTTGCTGAATAACGCATTACCATGTTGTATTGTGAAATTATACGTATTGCCGGTTATAACACGCTCAAATCCACTAACCATTAGCACACTGTCGTTTCGGCTGCTTGGCACCGCAGCTAACACCTCAGACATTGGAGATGTAGCACCAGTAAGCGAATCGTAAGCCATGATCTTTACATAATACAATTGATCAGTATTCAGTCCGGTAATCACAAGATTACTTTTACGCATTCTAACATATTCATGGTAATTGATGCCATCCGTACTTGTGTAAATATTATAGTGTGTAACGGCCGTATCATTCTTTACCACAAGTTTTAAAGAAGTTGGCGTGTTTCTTAATAACGCAAATGAAGTAGGCTGATTCAGGGTTATCCAATAAGGGTACCAAGGCTGAGCTATTACTCCTTCATCGCTTAAAACAGAATCTTCAGCAGAAGATTCTAATACAGATTGAATGGTAGTTTGAATGGAATTATTCAGCACACAATTATTTTGCACCAGGCGTATACCATGGCTATAGTCCATATAAGTATCGGCATGCACATTGGTCATCGGTTGAATGTAAGTACCTGTTGGGTAATACCAGCCGAAAATAACCACACGATTAGCAGTATTATAAATTAAGTTAGATATGACAACATCCTTTTGGTCTCCACTTACCAACTGGCCCAGTGGGTGAGCAGGAAAATAAGTATCTCGTAAACTATCTACCAACGAATCATGGTGCATCATAACAGGCACCGTGCTCATTTGTGAACTTGGCGGAATGGTTTGTGGCTGAAGTTTTACTTGGGCGGCCGTCCATACATCACCAACCATCTTACGGGTACATAAGGTAGTTCCGGTTAAGTTGCCAATTTTAGTAGCTAGCATTGGACTCATCGGGCACAAATAATAATCGCTGTCAATACCAATAGTTACATAGTCAGGTGCTACATAGTAGGTTACCTTTTGCTTCACTCCGTTTGTAGTTCCGGTAGATACTACTGAGTCAAGTTTGCGGTAAAAGTTCGGAACATTACCAGCAACTATTTGGGCATATATCATGTTCTCCCTATTGGTCAGGCTTAACGATGCTGAAGATATTGTAGCTTCGAATTGGGTGCCATTTAGAGCAGTCTTTGAACGAACCGGCAAGTTTAAGGTCTGCGCAAAAGAGACAATAGAAAGTGTGCAAAAAAGAAGGAGCGTAATTTTTTTCATCTACAGGGTATGAATGTTAAAGCTAAGATATACAAATTCTATTTCATTACCATAAACTGTTTAGCTAAACCCTTTCAGTTATTTTATTATTTTTGAAATAATCAATTCATAACCATTATGTCAGACCTAAAACCCCATATTGTAATTATTTCGGCCAGTGTGCGCGAAGGGAGAAAAAGCCATCGCTTAGCATTATATTTCAAGAAGTTTGTGGAAGAGAAGAATTTGGCCACAATTGAAATTGTTGACCTGAACGAATACCAATTTCCTATATTTAATGAGCGCCTAATGTTTCAAAAAAATCCTTCTGAAAAGGTGCTTGATTTTTCGAACCGCATAAAAAAAGCAAGTGGAGTAATTATTGTAACACCGGAATACAACGGCGGTTACCCCGCAAGTTTAAAAAATGCAGTCGATGTTTTATATGATGAATGGCAACATAAACCAATTGCTATTGCAATGGCATCGAATGGTGTCTTTGGTGGCACACAGGTAATAACTTCTTTACTTTTCTCACTCTGGAAGATCCATGCAATAGTTGTTCCTGCCATGTTCCCTACTCCAACTGTCGATAAAAATTTTAGTGAAGATGGTGTACCTGTTAACAAAGAAGCAACCGACAAACGGGCTACTGTATTTGTTAATGAATTATTGTGGTTTCTTGAAGCGAAAAAACGGATGCAATCCTAATCTTTCAATAAGATCTCTACTATATCCGTAAGTGTTTTTTCGTTGGTTCGAACGAAGCCCTCTCCTGCTTTAGCAAGGCCCATAATGTTTTCCATGCTTACGTTATCCATCTCTTTGTTCAGTCCGTGTAGAGATGGCTGCAAACGCAGGTAAGCAGAGTTTGGTTTATTCTTGAAAATATCTTCCAGCTGAAAATTTACCATATCGCTATGCGCATCAAAAGCAATGTTAGCCAACATCCGCGCCCAGTTCTTTTCACTGCTATCGTCGGTTTGTGCATCCGTATAAGCGGTTGTTGCTAAACCGGTACCTAAGGAAAGCAAAAAGAAACTATCAGCTTGCGGAAACGTTAAACGTGCTTGCATATATGCAAAGAAGGCAGGATTATAGGCAAAAATGCTACCGTCAATAAATGTATAGTTACGTTCAGCCATGCACACTGCTTTAGCAGGAGGAAATACTCCCGGTAATGCAGATGTGGAGCGTATAACGGACCGGATATAAAAATCGGACCGTGGATCGCCTACCGCTTTGTGCGATAGAAACAAGTACGGCTCTGTGTGGATCAGATCGTATGCTGTAATGCAACAAGGCTTTATCAGTTGACTAAGTTTAAGATCTTTAAAAAACAATCTGAGTTGTGCTTCTAGCCCTTCAGGCGAGTATTTGTGAAAACCCGCCTTTTCTTGTTCCGTAAAAGATGAACCTCCATAAGCAAAATAAAACTCAACCGCCTGCCTTGCGGTAAAACGTGGCCGTTTGGCATCGGTCTCATCCGGAGCAAGGTAAACACAGGTAAGCAAGCCACCTGTACTTGTACCGGTAATAAAATCAAAGTAATCTGATAAGCGAATATTCGGATCTTCTTTTACCTGTTGCAGTCTTTCTTCTAATGCTGCCAAAAAAGTTGCCGGTAATATTCCACGAATACCACCACCGTCAATCGATAATATTCTCACTGCTTTACCCATTAACTTCCTTCATCTTAGTGCCCATGCCCGATAGCAAAAGCCCTATAAAGGTAATGAAAGCATTCATAATAAGCAATTCAAAGCCGAACTGGTATCCGTTAAACCACTGTTTAGATTGCGTATCAAGCACATAGCATATAATAGGCGCGGCCAGGCAAATAGCTGGTATCCACCTATCATTAGCCCTTGCTTTGGTTAGTAAGCCAAATGAATATAGCCCTAACAATGGCCCATACGTATATCCGGCAACCTTATATACAACATTTATTATGCTCGGGTCGCTTATCAATCGGTATATGATGATGACTAAAATTAAGACTACAGCCATAAGCATGTGTACGCTCTTACGCGTCTTTTCTTGCTTTTCTTTTTCCCTTTCCTTTATGTCTAATATATCTACACAAAAAGATGTGGTAAGCGCAGTAAGCGCTGAATCGGCACTGGCAAAAGACGCTGCTGTAATACCCATAACAAAAAGGAATGCTACGATAGTACCGAAATGCCCCTGTGTAGCAAGCATAGGGTAAAGGTCATCAGCTTTGGCCGGTAGTGCAATGTGATTTAACTCTACATAAGCATATAAAAGCGAACCTAATGCTAGAAATACGAATACAACAACTGCATATATGATACTGAAAGAGAAAATATTTTTTTGTGACTCCCCTATTGTTTTACAGGTAAGGTTCTTTTGCATCATATCCTGGTCGAGGCCGGTCATAGCAATAGCGATAAACACACCGCTAAAGAATTGTTTAAAGAAATAATATTTGCTTTTATAATCCCAATCGAACATTTTAGAATACGGAGAATTGGTAACCGCTTTAGCCAGATCACCAATGTGCAAATGCATCGATTGACTTATTAGAATTATACTGCCTACCAATGCGGCCAGCAAAAAGAAAGTCTGTAAAGCATCTGTCCATATAATAGTCTTCATTCCACCACTGCGTGTATAAAGCCATATAAGTATTACAATAACTGATGCGCTCACTACAAAAGGAATATTCCACTGATTAAAAATGCAGTTCTGTAATACATCAACCGCAACGTAAATACGAAACGAAGCACCTATAATTCGCGATAAGAGAAAATACGAAGCGCCCGTTTTATAGCCATAGTTACCGAACCTTGTTTTTAAATAGGTATAGATTGATGTAAGTTGCAAGCGATAATAAACAGGCATTAACACTCCTGCAATAATCCAATACCCCAACACAAGGCCTAGTACAAGTTCGTAATACGTAAAGCCACCCGCCTTAACTGCTCCGGGTACCGATACAAAAGTTACACCCGAAATAGATGACCCAATCATACCAAATGCGATAAGGTACCATGGCGATTTGCGGTTAGCCAAAAAGAATCCTTCGTTGGTGCTGTTGCGGCCTGTAATGTACGACACCGCCATTAGCACAGCAAAATAAGATATAAGACAAATAAAGATGGCTGTTGGTGTCACTACTCAATCTTTTTACCTGAATACATTTTACGGGTAATTACCTTTTGTATTATTCTTTTCAATACAATCTCTCCCAGGCAGCGATAGTATATATCCGATGGCATTGACTTTAGTGATGCTACTTGACTTTCATTGACATCTATTCTATATAGTATTTCCGAAATCTCCGGAGTTATTTCAGGCAAGTACTTTTCCAACGATAATACAATCAGTTCAGCTACATTCTCTCCCTTAAGCATTTCATCTGCCACTTTAATAGCATCTTCTGTACCTAAGTCTTTATTTAGCTGAACCAGCACATCTTTCCAAAAACCCGGGTTAGAAGTGAACTGTGTGTATTGCTCTAAGTACGAAAAATCGTTAGGAATAAGGTCTGACATGGACAATAGGATTATTTACACCAAACTTAACAATTTTAATCTCCCAAACCGAAGCTATTAAATACCCTTTTTCAACGTACATTTGCACCATGAGCGACTTTTACGAAATGATATATGAAGTGGTACGCCATGTGCCTAAAGGCAGGGTTACTTCGTATGGAGCTATTGCCAAATACCTGGGTTCGGCACAATCATCGCGCTTAGTGGGCTGGGCCATGAACCAGGCTCACGGAAAGAAACCACCCGTTCCGGCACATAGGGTTGTTAACCGCTTGGGCGTATTGTCGGGTAAGCACCACTTTGGGCATCCTAAACTAATGGAGCAAATGCTTGCCAAAGAAGGTGTTAAGGTTAAGAAGGATACGGTGCAGAATTTCAAGAAAGTCTTTTGGGATCCGGCCATTGAATTGAAGCTTTAGAAGGCGGCCCCCCTTTATCCCCCCGTTAGGGGGAAATGCGCATGCTACTCGTCACACTGAGCCTGTCGAAGTGTTAATGGAACGTGTTTAGACAATCTCTAAATGACCTAGTTTTCTTCAAAGCCCCTTTAGGGGTTTGGGGTATTCGCCATATAAATATTTCATAACTTTACCTTAAATATAGAACCTGTTTATAAAATCTCATTGATATGATAACTCACGAACAAGTAATTGAAGCCCTTAAGAACGTAATAGACCCTGACTTTGATAAAGACATAGTAACCCTGGGGATGGTGAAGGATGTAGCCATTGATGGTAAAAAAGTAAACTTTACCGTTGTACTTACTACCCCTGCCTGCCCTATGAAAGATATGATACACAAGGCATGTGTAAACGCCATTATTTATTATGTAGATAAAGAAGCGGAAGTGAATGTAAACATGACTGCCAAGGTAACTACTAAGAGGGAAGACAAAGGAGTTGGTTCAGTATTATCGGGTGTTAAAAATATTATTGCAGTTGCATCCGGCAAAGGCGGTGTTGGTAAATCGACTGTAGCAGCTAACCTGGCAGTGGCATTAGCATTGCAAGGCGCTAAAGTAGGCTTACTAGATGCAGATATTTATGGACCGTCAGTACCAATGATGTTCGACGTACAGGATGAAAAGCCTTTACTGGAAGACATTAATGGCAAGACATATATGAAGCCAATAGAAAATTACGGAGTAAAGATGCTTTCTATCGGTTTCTTTGTTACCAATGCCCAAGCTGTTGTATGGCGCGGGCCAATGGCATCGAAAGCTTTCCAACAATTAATTAATGATGCTATTTGGGGCGAACTGGATTATATGATCATCGACCTTCCTCCGGGAACAGGTGATATACAACTTTCATTAGTTTCGAGCGCAACCATTACGGGCGCAGTGGTAGTGAGTACTCCGCAGAATGTGGCACTGGCAGACGTACGCAAGGCAGTTACCATGTTTGGCCATAAAGATATTCATGTACCTGTTTTAGGTATAGTTGAAAACATGGCTTACTTCACCCCTGCTGAACTACCAAACAACAAGTATTACATATTTGGAAAAGACGGCGCTAAGAATTTAGCAGATGAGTTGAAAGTTCCTTTCTTAGGCCAGATACCACTGGTACAAAGTATTTGTGAAGCAGGTGATGCAGGCCGCCCTGCAGTGTTGCAACAAGATACTCCACAAGCAAAAGCCTTTTTAGAATTGGCAAGCAATGTTGCACAGCAAGTTGCTATTGCTAACCATAAAAAAGAAGAGAAGCAGTTAGAAACTGCTTAGGCTTATAGCCCTAGTAGTACCTCAGCTGGATCCTTACTTCCAAATAGCAAACGTGTAGGATCTTCTAAGCTTTGTTTTACTTTCACCAGGAAGCTAACTGATTCGCGGCCATCAATAATGCGGTGATCGTACGAAAGGGCAACATACATCATAGGATGTATCTCTACCTTACCTTTAACTGCAACAGGACGCTCAACCACATTATGCATACCTAATATGGCACTCTGTGGCGGGTTAATTATGGGGGTCGACATTAATGAACCGAACACACCACCATTGGTAATGGTAAATGTTCCGCCGGTCATTTCTTCTACTGTTAATTTATTATCACGGGCTTTTAAAGCCAGTTCTTTTATTTTAGCTTCTATCTGCGCAAGGCTCATTATCTCGGCATTTCGCAATACCGGTACAACTAATCCCTTAGGTGCGCTAACCGCAACAGCTATATCAGCATAGTTATGGTAAATAATTTCTTCTCCGTCAATCATGGCATTTACAGCAGGGAATGCTGCCAACGCTTCGGTAACAGCTTTGGTGAAGAAAGACATAAAACCTAAACGTACTCCATATTTTTCTTCGAACTTCTTACCATACTTATCGCGCAGTGCAAGTATAGCACTCATATCTACTTCGTTGAAAGTAGTCAGCATGGCGGTTTGGTTTTTAACTGCAACCAAGCGCTGAGATAATTTTTTGCGCAATGCAGTCATCTTTTGCCTGTCATCATCACGGCTACCCTGGAACGGCGAATTATTCTCAACGCTAAAGCCTTTGGCCATAGCATTCACTACATCCGATTTAGTAACTCTTCCACCTTTGCCGGTTCCGTTCACTGAAGGTATATTACCCTCAGCCATCATTTTTTTAGCAGCAGGTGATGGTGTACCTTTTGCGTATGATGCTTCCGCTTCAACCTTTACAGGTGCGGGTGCAACAGCAGCCGTTTTTTCTTCTTTCGGTTTTGCTTCAGCAGTTTTTGCAGCAGCAGCAGGAGCCTTAGCATCAGTATCAACCTTAGCTATTACGCTGCCAACTTTAACAGTATCACCTTCTTTTACAAGGGTCTTTATCGCTCCTGCGTTTTCGCTGGTAACGGTAAGGGTAGCCTTATCTGAATCTATTTCACATACTTCTTCATCTTTCTGCACATACTCGCCATCTTTTTTAAGCCAGCGGGCTATCTGCACTTCCGAAATTGATTCTCCAGGGCTTGGTACTTTAATGTCTGCAATCATACTTATGCTGTTAAAATTATTTTACCAATACTTTTCCAAATACTTTATCGAGTATGGTGTTCTTTTCTTTTTCACTTAATTTTTTTGAACCTGTTGCAGGGCTCGCGCTTTCAGGACGAGATATGCATTTGAATTTAACCTCAGGCAACATACGGGTAATAAATAACCATGCCCCCATGTTCTCCGGTTCTTCCTGCACCCACATATATTCTTTTGCCTTTTTAAACTTATCTAATATGGCATTAAATTGTTTGTGCGGGAAAGGATACAACTGCTCTAAACGGATAAGCGCAACATCATCGTTGCCTTCTTTTTCTTTTGTTTCAAGCAGATCGTAATATACCTTACCGGTACAGAATACAAGGCGTGTTGCTGATGTGTTACCATCATCAATAATTTCTTTAAAGCCGCCTTGTGTAAAGTCTGTGATCTTAGATATACACTTAGGGTGACGCAATAAACTCTTAGGCGTAAATGCTATCAATGGTTTGCGATATGGCGCGTGCAACTGCCTTCTGAATGCGTGGAACAAGTTAGCAGGTGTTGTAGGATCAATAACATACATATTATTCTCGGCACACAACATCAAAAACCTCTCCATACGTGCACTAGAGTGCTCTGCACCCTGACCTTCGTAACCATGTGGCAACAACAGGCAAATACCGTTCATACGGCGCCATTTATCTTCGGCGCTACTTAGGTATTGGTCAATAATAATTTGTGCACCATTAGCAAAATCACCAAACTGTGCTTCCCAAATAGTAAGTGTTTTTGGTGATGACATGGCATAACCATATTCAAAACCCAACACTGCGTATTCTGATAGGTGTGAATTATAAATTTCGAATTTAGCTTGCTCATCACTTACATGCGCAAGTGGCACATACTGTTCTTCAGAATCGGTAATAGTAAGCACAGCATGACGGTGAGAGAATGTTCCGCGTTCCACATCTTGTCCGCTGAAACGTATAGGATATCCTTCTTCTAATAAACTACCATAAGCCATTAATTCTCCCATTCCCCAATCAAGTGCGCCTTCGCCTTTCAGCATGGCCTTACGGTCAGCCTGCAACTTTACTATCTTGTTAAAGAAGTTCTTATCCTTTGGCAGGTCCGTTATCTTTTCTCCTATAGCAAGGAATTTTTTCTTATCAACAGAAGTGTCAGGCGATTTATCAAAGTCCTTATCCTCAGCAATACGTATACCTTTCCAAACACCTTCAAGGAAAGATGTTACACGCGTTTTACGAATCTGTTTTGATTCGTTCAACCTATCCTGCAAGGTTTCCTTAAACTCGTCCTCTATCTTTTTTAGCTCATCTAAATTCACCAATCCTTCGGCCTTTAACTTCTCTACATAGATTTTACGAGGATCATCGTGCGCCGCAATGGCTTTGTATAATAATGGTTGGGTAAAACGTGGCTCATCACCTTCGTTATGGCCATATTTTCTGTAACCTAACAAATCAATAAACACATCGCGGTGGAAGGTCTGGCGGAATTCAATAGCCAGCATAACGGTTTGCACTACTGCTTCTACATCATCAGCATTAACGTGGAACACCGGTGAAAGAATAACCTTAGCCACGTCGGTACAGTAGGTACTACTACGTGCATCAACATAGTTAGTGGTAAAACCAATCTGGTTATTTGCAACTAAGTGAATAGTACCACCTGTGCGGTAAGCTTCAAGCTTAGCCATTTGCACAGTTTCATAAACTACACCCTGACCTGCAATAGCAGCATCGCCATGTATTAAAATAGTAACTACTTTATTGTAATCTCTTTCGTAAGTCTGTTCTAACTTAGCACGGGTAATACCTTCGGTAACAGGGTTAACTGTTTCTAAGTGCGAAGGATTTGGGGTTAAGCTAAGGTGGACCTTATTACCATCACGTGTTACTACGTTCGCTGAATATCCTAAGTGATACTTTACATCACCGCCAAAAAGCGCATCGGCATCAAACTCTTTACCTTCAAACTCGTTAAAAATATCTTCGTATGTCTTTTTAAAAATATTGGCAAGCATGTTTAATCTGCCACGGTGCGCCATACCTACCACTACTTCCTGTATGCCTAAGCTCGCACCTTTTTGTATAATACCATTAATAGCAGGTATCATAGATTCTACACCTTCTAATGAAAAGCGTTTTTCGCCAACAAATTTGGTTTGCAAAAAGTTTTCAAAAACAACTGCCTTGCTGATATCCTGTAATATTTCACGTTTTTGTTCCGCACTAAAATTAGGCTGGTTACGTGTCGATTCCATTTTGTCCTGCAACCACTTTACAACTTTCTGGTTACGTATGTGTGTGTATTCAACCCCAATGCTTTGGCAATAGGTTTGTTTTAAAAATGCAATAATGTCAGACAGCTTTGCAGGGCCAAGTCCTATTTCTGAACCCGCCATGAACACTGTATCCATATCAGATTGTGCCAGGCCAATCAATTCAATTTCATCAAGGCTAGGATGATACTTCCTGCGTTCGCGTACCGGGTTAGTTTTGGTAAACAAGTGACCTGATGAACGGTAAAGATTAATGAGGTTCAATACAGCAAATTCCTTTTGTACGTTTTCAGGAACTTGATTGCCCGTTGCCAGGTCGGCATAATTTTTCCGTGCAAATTCAAAACCTTCAAAGAACTTTTGCCATGTAGCATCTACCGTAGAATTATCTTCCAGGTACTTTTTGTAAAGATCATCGATAAGAGAAGGATCTGAATTACCGAGATATGAGTACTTATCCATACTGTTGTTTATAGGGGCAGCAAATTTACACTTTTTAGCAATGCTTTTTAACGGTTTAGCGGGTTTGCATTCTTTAAGCGCTACGAAGCCATAAATTATGCATCATATTGGTTTTCAATAAATTATACATACAAATTACAGAAAAGCCTAACTCAAAGCAAGTTGCAACCACAAAAACTGAGTTTAAAAGGGATAATGGCTAATTGAACTAAGGATTTAAGCCTTTGAAAGAAATAACCACCCTAAGGGGTATTAGCTGGTATAGTTTTGAGTTATGAACCAATAACAAACAACATGAAAACACTAATCATAGCAATATGTTTATTCGGAGCTTTTTTAGTACAAGGATGTGAAGCATATGTAGAACCGGCAGGTGGCTATTATGTAAGGGAAGGAGTTTGGTACTACCACGATGATCATGGCATTGAACGCCATGAACATGGCAGATGGCACCATCACCCTGAAGATGAACACCGCGATCATCACTAATAAAAACAGCTTATTCGTAAGCTTACAAATTCGACCTGTTTATAAATCAAACTTGGTTTTTTAAGGTCGAACTAACGGAATGGGTAAATTTGTGGCAGAAGGGTATTTAGCTGCAAATTACCCATTTTGCATTTTGTGAAATCTATTGCTGTCGCAAAATAAGTTCAGATAATCAACATGTTATGAAGCCTCACGACATTTACGACAAGAATTCACCAAGCTCAAAACCATTAAAACAATTGAAAATCAACCGCAAGTAAAAAATACAAATTTATACCACGACAGAAAACGACATGAAACGAGAAGAGAAATTGGAAAGCTATGAACTTATATTATTAAGTACTTTGGCTACTTCGCCGGTCAGCATTTTACGAGAATATTTTTCGGTGTTTACACCTTCGCTTACCAGTTTGCCTGCTTTAAAATTATTGTAGTAGTAAAGAATGTTCTTTTCAAGTGTAGCCACATCATCATAATCTGACAAAAGCCCTGCCTTGGTTTCATCTAATATTTTATCTGCATCACCGCCTTTTGGGCCAATACACAAAATAGGACGCTTAGCTGCCATGTACTCAAAAAACTTTCCCGTTGTTATACCCATTGCATTGGGTGTTCTATTGATCAACAACATTAATACCTGTGATTGCTTTTGAACAACCGTTA
>JABDHI010000029.1 GCA_013285655.1 Bacteroidota bacterium | reverse complement strand
ATAGCAATTGGCCAAGGGTGTCCTGGTAATTTTATAAATATCCGAGGCCTGCATAGCCTACCCAATGCCGTAGGTTTGCAACTGCAGTTATACCCATACCATCTAAATCATCAACAGGTATGGGAGTATGCTCGAGGCTGGTAGAATAATCGAGTAAAACACCGCGAGGTACCGGAACATTTAACTTTTCAGCAAGTTTAATGGTAGTAAGCAAACCAACAGGGATCGAGTATCTACCGCACCAAGTCCATTTGTGTTTATGAAAATCAGCTGAACTTACTGTATAGCCATAAAATCCTTTAACGCGTTCAGTAGTGATCTTACCGGTAAAGCATTCATCTATCAATTGATGTTCAAATGCGAACGCTTTTTTGTATGCTGCTTCATCAACACCGAACCTATCGCAATTACGGCCATTCCAGTTTTCGTTGCCATAATGCACTGCATCAGTAGTTATAAGAATGGAGCAGTCTTTCCCCCACTCCAATTTCCTGGCTTGTGTTATCTTCTCAATTCCATTGGCAAGCGCATCACTTATCTTCTGCATTCTATCGAATGGCATAAAGGGGACAAGTATAGGCACTATCTCTATTTCAGGATTATAATACTGGAGGAAAGGCAACATCGATTCGACAGAATGTTCAATCTGTTGCATATCTCTATGCACCTGCCACATGTCTTTCGGTAATTCCTTCATCAACTCTTCGCGCAAAGGAGAAACCTTTATGGGTTTCCGTATGCCATGCCACTCTTCAAAATCGTCGAATATTAAATTATTCTCTAGGTTGAATTGAGCTGCCTTGTGAGCTACTGCGATTATAAAAACAATTGGTGTTTTTACTTGTTGCAACACAAGTGGATACAAATATCCTGTATAGGTATAATCATCATGCGGACAAATAGCAGTCTTCCATGAAGTGGAGTCGGTAATTCGCAGCGCCTCACGCCTACTCTTCAATAGAGTGCCTTGCTGTTTTTCAATGCGTTCTAAAACAGCCTCTAATTGACTTAATGTATGAGCAAAGCCAACCTTATCAATAAGTTGGCGTGTAGTATTTTTCCCGGTAAGCGACATAATTCCGCAATCTTTATCTCCTCGCCGGCTTTGTTAAGCACTTTAAATTCGAGGAATTGCAATGAATCAAGTTCTTGTATTTTAATACCACGCTTATACTTCAACTTCCATCTCATATTTATGGATGGGAAGCCCTTGGTAAGGAAAGCATAAATAAACGGATGTACTAAAAGTGTAACACCCTTTTCGTTTTGCTCGGTAAGTATATAACGTAATGTATTTTCAATTTTATCGGTGATCAACAAAGGTGGTTCCACCTCTCCGGTACCATTACAGGTAGGGCATTTCTCCATTATGTTAATAACGGTTTGTGGCCTTACCCTTTCGCGTGTAATTTGTATAAGCCCGAACTTACTTGGAGGAAGAATATGATGCTTCGCCCTATCTGTCTTCATCTGATCCTTCAAATGCGCGTATAACTTCTTACGGTTCTCGGCATTATACATATCAATAAAGTCGATAACTATAATACCACCTAAGTCGCGAAGGCGCAATTGGCGCGCAACTTCAGTTGCAGCCTCTATATTAACTTCCAGCGCATTGGTCTCCTGGTCGTTCTTCGATTTTATTTTGGTACCGCTGTTAACGTCAATAACGTGTAATGCTTCAGTATGCTCAACAATAAGGTAAGCACCGCTCGACATATTAACTACACGGCCAAACGAAGACTTAATCTGCTTCTCAACGCCCAGTTGGTCAAATATGGGGGTGTTTCCTCTGAATAGCTTAACGATATCTTCCTTTTCAGGAGCTATAGTATGCATGTATTTTTTAATTTCAGTGTAAAGATCTTGATCGTTAACCATAATGCTATTAAAAGAAGCATTAACCAAGTCGCGGATAGTTACAGATGTACGGCCCATTTCGCCCAACAACTTAAATGGCGGCTGAGGATTGGTTTTAAGATTATTGTAGCACTCTTGCCATTTTTCAACCAAGCTATTTAAGTCGGCATCTAATTCGGCTACACTCTTTTCCTCGGCAACGGTACGCACAATAAGTCCAAAACCTTTGGGCTTAATACTTTCCATCAATTTCTTAAGCCTTTCTCTCTCTTCCGAAGATTTTATTTTTTGCGATACAGCTATCTTCTCAGCAAAAGGAATAAGAACCAAAAACCTTCCGGCAAGAGTAATATGTGATGTAATACGAGGGCCTTTAGTAGAGATTGGTTCTTTAGCAATTTGAACCATTACACTTTGGCCACCATTTAGTACGTTCGATATTTTACCACTTTTAGGTATATCATTCAGCATCTTAAAGTACATAAGCGGAGAATGCTTGATCTTTCCGGTAAGTACACCTTGAGAATAGCTGTTTAATGATGCAAATTGAGGACCAAGGTCGAAATAATGCAAAAAGGCATCCTTTTCGTATCCTACATTAATGAAGGCTGCATTAAGACTACTGGCTATTTTACTTACCTTACCTAGGTAAATGTCGCCAACTGAAAACTGTGCGTCGTTGCGCTCGCGTACCAACTCCACCAGCTTCTTGTCGTTCAGCACGGCTGTTACGACTCCAGTTGAAGTAGAGTTGATTATTAATTCGTTGCTCATAGATTGAGTTTGTTAAAACGGTAATTTCTTTAGGTGATCTGCTTTGTTTAAATGGGTTTGTGCCCGCAGATGGCACAATGAGTGGTAATGGTTCAGGGTGTATGGCAAAGCGGGATTCCGCATTTTCCATAAGAGTGGTAGTGTCGTATCCTATTAAGGATAAAAGGGACAATAAAATCCTGGTGATGTCCAGCTTAAGGACACCAACAATAAAATAAAGGTGTTTGAAATTATATTTCAGCACTTTATACATAGAAAGGTGGGGAATAAGTAAGTCCATCTATACCAAAGAAGCCCCGCAAATATTTGCGGGGCCTTCTTATAGTATTATAAAAAGATGGAAATATTACCTAAGGCGCTTTTTATGCCTGTTTTTCCTAAGGCGTTTCTTTCTTTTGTGGGTTGCCATTTTATGGCGCTTTCTTTTCTTTCCGCAAGGCATATCAGTCTTGTTATTTTATTATTACTAATTTGTTATTGAGAGCTCTTTAATCGTTTAATTTCAGTACTAACCTCTTCCCTTATTTTTTTATCGGTCGCAAAAGTACTATATTTTTCCAAACATTCAATAGCACCCTGTTTATTTCCATTTTTTTCATAAACATCGGCCAAAAACAGGTACCCGTCACTATAAGATGGATTAATGGTTAAAACCCTGCGAAAACGGTACACAGCCTTGTCTAGCTGGCCCGATTGGACCGATAATTCGCCTAATGCAAGCTGCCCGTTAATATTGTTGGAATCTTTTTTAAGTACCCCTTCTATTATGGCAATACCCTGCATAGGGTTAGGTGAGCCTTCTACCAGGCATTTTCCCATTCCTACCTTAGTATCAAGGTTGGTTGAGTCTATCTTATTAGAATTGGTATAGCATTCTGAGGCTTTTTGTATGAGAACAGCCCTTGCTTCCGGACCACCTACCTCAGATGCATTGTAATACCTATCGGCAGCTTTATACCACAAATCGGCCGAATTGCGAAGTGCTGCCAGTTTTTCGGCATAAAAGGTACCGGGTATAATAGCACCAAGGCTATCGTACTTACTTATTATTGTTTTGAGGGTCTCTATTTGTACTTCAGTACTAGCGCCTTGCAGCGACTGAACTAGCTTATCAATCGAATTCCGGTCGTTTTCAGGCACTTGCTTTTCAGCTTCGGCTAAAACGGTGGCAAAATCGGTTGTGGCAGCAGCATGACCGCCGGCAACAGGACCTTTTTCAGCTGTTGCCGGAGCCTTGCGATTAATAAAGAAAAGCGATGCGAAAATTATTACACTTCCTGTGATGGCTATCCATTGTCGAGAAGAAAATGCCGCCATCAAACAGATTACTTAACTGACTTCTTTACCCTTTCAGAAAATTTCTTAGAAGGTTTGAATGCAGGGATGAAATGTGCAGGAAGTTGAATTGCCGTATTCTTTGAGATATTACGGGCTATTTTAGCTGCGCGTTTTTTAATTATAAAATTTCCGAAGCCGCGTAACGAAACTGTTTCTTTATTGGAAATGTGTTCCTTCACTGAATTCATAAAGGCTTCTACAGTAGCTTCTACTACTGTTCTCTCGATACCAGTCTTTCTTGATATCTCTTTTACTATTTCTGCTTTAGTCATAACTAATGGGGGTTTATGTTATTACGCCGCAAATGTACTAAAAATGAACACATATATCATTTTTTTACCCTCAAATATTCAATAAAAGTATAGGCGTACGGGTTCTTCTCATCGGCCTCGAAATCAACCGAACTGCTTTGCTCCCATTCATTTTCAGGTATATCGGGAAAAAACGCATCTCCGTCGAAATGTTGATGTATGCGTGTTAAATATATCTTATTGGCGGTATGTATAATTTGGTGATATATTTCTGCCCCGCCAATAACAAAAACCTCAGGTTCTGCTTTACAATATTCAACAACCTCCTGAAAAGAGCTAAAAACCACGCAGCCTTCGGCTTTATAATCTTTATTACGTGTAATAATTATGTTTTTGCGGTTTGGTAATGGCCTACCCATCGATTCATATGTCTTTCTGCCCATTACCACAGTGTGTCCTGTGGTCAGGGTCTTAAAGAACTTCATATCGGCAGGCATACGCCAGATAAGGGCATTACCTTTACCTATTACATTATTATCAGATGCTGCAGCTACTAAGGAAACAATCATAAAACACAAAATATTGAATTTCTTAAACAGCTACAGGGGCTTTTATATGCGGATGCGGATCATACCCTTCCAAGGTAAAGTCTTCAAACTTGAAGGAAAAGATATCTTTTACATCCGGATTAACCTTCATGGTTGGTAAAGGCCTTAATTCACGACTTAATTGCAATCTGGCCTGGTCGAGGTGATTAAGATACAAATGTGTATCGCCAAGGGTATGCACAAACTCTCCGGGCTTTAAACCAGATGCTTGAGCCACCATTAAGGTAAGCAATGCATACGATGCAATGTTGAAGGGCACACCTAAAAACACATCGGCACTGCGCTGGTATAATAAGCACGATAATTTGCCATCGCACACATAAAACTGAAAGAACATGTGGCAAGGCGGAAGCTTCATTTTATCAATTTCGCCCACGTTCCATGCACTTACTATAAGCCTGCGTGAGTTTGGGTTCTTCTTTATCTGATCAATAACATTTGTTATCTGGTCAATATGCCTGCCATCGGCTGCGGGCCAACTCCTCCATTGGTAACCATATACAGGGCCCAGGTTACCTTCGGCATCGGCCCATTCATCCCAAATAGATACTCCGTTATCTTTTAAGTATTTAATATTGGTTTCTCCTTTTAAGAACCAAAGCAGTTCGTATATAATAGAACGAAGATGCAGTTTTTTGGTAGTAAGTAACGGGAAGCCTTTTTGAAGATCGAAACGCATTTGATAACCAAAAACACTAAGTGTTCCGGTGCCGGTACGGTCGTCTTTTTTAGCGCCATTATCTAATATATGCTGAAGTAGGTCGTGATACTGTTTCACAGGCTGATGAATAAGAATTTATCTACTAATCAAAAGTAGATAATAGTTGCTTATAGCCTCATTTAAAATTACTAACACATGTTATTATCTTATAGTCCATAATCTATCATTTAATAACTCACCATAGCACGGAATGCATATTTTTGGGAGCATGAAAATTCTGCAGTTGTGCAATAAAGTACCTTACCCTGAGAAAGATGGAGGGGCTATAGGTATTAGTGTTTTCAGCCGTGAGTTTTTAAGGGCTGGCCACAGCGTAAAAATGCTGGCCATGAATACATCAAAACACTATGTGGATGTAAATACCGTACCAGCCGATTTTAAGAATGGCATCGCCTTAGAAACAGTAGATATAGACAATTCAATAAACCCGATAAAGGCTTTTATTGCTCTGTTAAAAGGTGAGTCATACAATATATCACGATTCAACTCAAAAGAATATGCCAACAAGCTTGAGCATATTTTAAAGGATAATTCGTTTGATGTAATACAATTGGAAGGCCTATATCTTACCATTTATATTCCTTTAATACGAAAACTAAGTAAAGCCCCTATAATTTTAAGAGAGCATAACGTTGAGTGGAAAATTTGGGAGCGGCTAGCCGTTGAAGAAAAGAATACTTTAAAGAGAGCATACTTAAAGATACTAGCCAAACAACTTAGGAGAGATGAAGAACAGGCCGTAAATGCATGCGATGGTATTACTACTACCACGGTTAACGATAAAAACATTCTGATATCAACTGGATGCAAAACACCCATTGCGCATATACCCTTCGGAATAGATGTGAGCAGATATGTGCCAACCGAATGCACTGACTCAAACTCATTATTTTTTATTGGAGCATTAGATTGGTTACCCAACTTACAAGGAGTGGAATGGTTTTTAAATGAAGTTTGGAACCGCGTGCACCAGGCCTTGCCGTCAGTTAAACTTCATGTAGCAGGCCGCAACATGCCTGATAGCCTAAAGAATGCCACCTACCCTAACGTTACATTTTATGGCGAAATAGAGGATGCTTTTGCCTTTATGAAACAATACAATATTATGTTAGTTCCTTTGCTTGCCGGCAGTGGCGTGCGGGTTAAAATTATTGAGGGCATGGCGCAGGGTAAAGCCATTGTTACCACATCAATAGGTATTGAAGGAATTGAATGCAATTACGAAACCGATGTAATGGTAGCCGACACACCGGAGTTATTTACAAAAAGTATAGTATCTTGCATGCAAAACCCCGGCCTTGCAAAACAAATGTCTGTCAATGGGCGCCTATTTGCAGAGGCTAATCACGATATAAACAAAATAGTACAAAACCTTATTGGGTTTTATAAAGAACGAATAGCCGGTAAATGATATTAGCCTACCAATACATTTTGTGGATATCGGTTGTGGCGGTATTATTCTCGTATGTTATATACCCTGTATTATTACGCTTGTTGGCCATTGGTAAAAAGAACAACTCGATTGTGTATGATACAACATCATTACCCAATGTATCTATCTTAATAGCTGCACATAACGAAGAAAAAGTTATTGAAGAAAAACTTAAAAGTATTTTTGAAAGCAATTACCCGATTGATAAACTCGAAGTATTGATTGGCACTGATAACTGTACAGATAGAACGGAAGAATTAATTACTTCACTTGCCACCAGGTACACCAACCTGAAACTTGTTTCATTTAAAATGCGTACAGGCAAGGTGCGCATTATAAACCAGCTGGTTACCCAGGCTATTCATCCCCTGCTTATTATTACCGATGCCAATGTCATTTTCGATAAAGAGACCTTGTTTCATTTGGTAAAACATTTTAAGAATACCGAAATAGCTTTGGTAGATACCAACATGCTTCACAAAGGATTTAAGAAAGAAGGCATTTCGTATGAAGAAAGCTTTTACATACGCGGTGAAGTTGGGAGTAAATACATTGAAGGCATACTTTGGGGAACTATGATGGGCCCATTTGGTGGCTGTTATGCATTCCGGAAAGAATACTTTAGTCCGGTGCCAGAGAACTTTTTGGTAGATGATTTTTATATTAATATGAAAGTATTGGAGAAAGGTGGCAAAGCCATTAACGAAGTAAAAGCAATTGTTTTTGAAGATATATCGAATGACATACGTGAAGAGTTTAGAAGAAAGATACGTATAGCAACGGGTAGCTTTCAAAATTTATTTGTATTTAAACATTTGCTGCTACGCTTTAATGCACTTAGCTTTAGCTTTTTCTCGCACAAAGTATTGCGCTGGCTCTGCCCTATTTTCTTTATTCTTATTTATGCAACCAGCCTTTTATTGGTAAATTACAGCCAATGCTATCACTCTGCATTTTATATTGAGAGCATGATACTTGTTCTTATTCCACTAGATTATTTCCTTCAAAAAACCGGAGTCCATATTCGCCTTTTACGTCTCTTGCGCCATTTCTTTTTTATGAACCTTGCTATTTTTGCCGGTATGCTTAAAGCAATAGCAGGAGTTAAAACCAGTATTTGGGAACCTACCCAGCGACATCAATAGTTTTCAATTCATGAGCAATTCACTGAGAATAGTATTTATGGGCACGCCTGAGTTTGCAGTTGCCACCCTTGATGCATTAATGAACAGCAACCACAAGGTAGTTGCTGTTGTTACTACACCCGACAAGCCAGCTAACAGAGGCTTAAAGCTTCAAATGTCGGCTGTAAAAGAATATGCAGTAAAGAATAACCTGCCCGTTCTGCAACCTGACAAGTTAAAGAGCGAAGAGTTTGTCAGCAAGCTGAAAGAAATTAACGCAGACTTATTTGTAGTTGTTGCGTTCCGTATGTTGCCAGAAATAGTTTGGAGTATGCCAAAATATGGCACTATAAATCTACATGCATCATTATTACCTCAATATCGTGGGGCAGCACCTATTAACTGGGCCGTAATTAACGGAGAAGCCGAAACCGGCATTACTACATTCTTTATATCGCATCAAATTGATACCGGAGATATTTTACTACACGAAAAGATTGCCATTACCGAAGAAGATAATGCTGGAACTGTGCATGACAAGTTAATGATATCGGGTGCGGCTTTATTAGTGACAACAGTGGATGCCATAGCCGACAAAACTGTTAAGGCTGTTCCGCAACCTACTTTTGATGTATTGAAACATGCCCCTAAAATATTTAGAGATGATTGCCGTATTGACTGGAATAAACCGGCTACCGAAGTATTTAATTTTATAAGGGGATTAAGTCCCTACCCGGGTGCTTTTACTGAGCTGCAAGATGATGCCAAGGAAAAGATGATGCTCAAAATATTTACAACTGTCAAACATCTTGAATTGGTTATACCCGCCGGCGAATTTTTACTAAATGCAAAAAAACAAGCCTTTATTGGTTGTGGCGATGGAGCCTTGGAAATAATAGAGATACAAGCCGAAGGAAGAAAACGAATGAAAATGGCAGATTTCCTAAGAGGTTTCCCTATGGATGAGGGAACCTGGCAAGCCATCTTTTAAATTTATAACAACTAACCATTATACTTTTTATTTTTAGCATCTCAATTTTATACCCATGACAAAAAAAGCATCGAACACCTTTGACCCGGATGGACCAGCAAAAGCAGATACATTATTCGGGCTGCCATATACAACTGACAATGCAAAGGTAGTAGCACTGCCTGTGCCATGGGATGTAACCGTATCATACCAAAGTGGTGCAGCCAAAGGCCCTGAGGCTATTCTGCAAGCATCGGCCCAGGTTGATCTGTTCGATGAAAAGGTGCCTAATGCATGGAAAATAGGTATTGCAATGGACGAAATGCCTGCTAAGCTGATAAAGAAAACAAAGACACTTCGCCCGAAAGCTGAGGCTTACATTGATTTATTTACTGATGGAAAGGCAAACGATAAAAAAGCACAGGCGGTACTAAAAGAGATAAACAAGGAGTGCGAAGATTTGATGAAATGGGTAAAGGAAAGATCACTCACTTTCTTAAAGAAAAAGAAAATAGTAGCCCTAATTGGCGGTGACCATAGCACTCCGCTTGGATTAATGCAAGCCGTTTCTGAACAGTACGGTTCATTTGGCATATTACATATTGATGCCCATTGCGATTTAAGGGATGCATATGAAGGCTTTACTTATTCTCACGCCTCTATCATGTTCAATGCCCTGAAAATAAAGAACCTTGAAAGACTTGTACAAGTAGGCATACGCGATTTTTCGGAAGGCGAGAATTCAATTATAGAGAACTCTAAGGGCAGAGTGAAACTATTCTCAGATAAGACTATGAAGGAAAAAATGTTTCATGGTGCATCGTGGCACGAAATATCACAAAGCATAATTTCTACTCTTCCAAAACAGGTGTATATAAGCTTTGATATAGATGGATTAGACCCTAAGCTTTGTCCTAATACAGGTACACCGGTACCGGGTGGACTACAATTTTGGGAAGCTATTCATTTAATAGAAATGGTTGTAGAATCGGGCAGACAAATTGTTGCTTTTGATATCAACGAAGTTGCTCCGGGCAAAGATGAATGGGATGCTAATGTAGGAGCAAGATTGCTTTACAAAATGGCTAACCTGGCTGCAATTTCGGGTACCACCAAAAGCTAATTATTCAACAACAATATACGATTGCATACCTGAGTATTTATTGCGCCGGATGCGAACATTGTGTAGCCCAAGTGTTTCGCGCAACGCAACTGTTTCTCCGGGGAAATGCGGATCATTCAGCTCATCGAAACCAACAATTGCACCTTTGGTTAGATAAGGCTTTATAAGCTCGAGACATTTCTTAGTAGGTTCGTAAATATCAAAATCGAACCAGGCAAAAGCAATAACAGTTTCAGGATGTTTGTCCAGATATTCTTTCAGCTTAACCACCGCATCACCTTTCTCCAGAAAGTTCTTTTTAATATGGCTCAGTGGGCATTCTGCCTCATGGTAGTCTAATACTTGTTGAAGATATTCTTCATAATTGTGAGTTACCGAAAAGGCACCTTTTTGAATTACGCCATGTGCACCATCTTTTTCATCGATTGATGGAAAGCCCGCGAAAGTGTCGAACCCAATTATTTTACGACTATAATTAAAAGGCTCATGTATACCCCTTAAGTTGTTCAGGGTAACGAGGTTTTGTCCCCAGCGAACACCAAATTCCATAATAACACCGTGCACTTTTGTTATGTGCTTATATACCTCGTTAAAGAAAAGCTGCTTGGTCAGGTCCTGACGTTTTTCAAACAACTGCACATTCGAAAGTTTTTCAGTTTCCGGTATTGGGTTTTCATTGTAAAGCTTAACGAAACCATTTCGTCTGTTTATTTCTTCGCCCGATGCTACTGACTTTATTTTTATTTCCATACTAGTTCGTTTATGCTTTTATTGATTTCTTTAAAAGTACACTAGGCCTGTACCTATCCTCTAAATACATTTCATGCAACTCCATTAGTTTATTATAAACCACTTCAACACCTATTTCTTCTGACCATTTTAATAAGCCTTTAGGATAATTAACACCTTTAGTCATAGCCAATTCCAAATCTTCTTTCGAAGCTATTTTTAAATAAAGTGCGTCATAAGCCTCATTTATAAGCATTGCTATAATTCTAACAAATATTTCCTCACCCAACTTTCTGTCCTTATTAGGTTCTGGCATGGTGGCACCTTCAGCATAAGTATAGTACCCCCTGCCTTTTTTCCTTCCCCAAAAACCTGCTTCATAAAGGCGTTTTTGAGTTAACGACGGCTTATACCGGCTATCAAAGAACAGCTGTGTCCACACAGTCTCTGTTACTTTAAAGTTAATATCGTTACCAATAAAATCCATTAGCTCGAATGGCCCCATACGGAAGCCGCCTATCTCTTTCATGGCCCAATCGATGGTTGCCAAATCGGCAATACCTTCTTCATAAATACGAATAGCTTCGCCATAATAAGGCCGTGCAACTCTATTTACAATAAAGCCGGGAGTATCTTTTGCTATAACAGTTGTTTTACCCCAGGTGTCGATCAGCTTGCGCGATTCTTCAATAACAGCAGGATCGGTTGCGATACCCGGCACAATTTCAACCAATGGCATTAGTGTAGCAGGATTAAAAAAATGTATTCCTGCAACGCGATCAGCTTTATTACATGAGGCAGCTATTGAAGCAACTGACAGAGAAGATGTATTAGTAGTCAAAATGCAATCGCCAGATGTTATCTGTTCAAGTTTCTTAAATATATCTTGCTTCACTCCTATTTCTTCAATCACTGCTTCAATTACCAAATCGCACTTAGCCAGTTCATCTAATGAAGATGCATGGTGAATATTTGCAATGGTACTTTTAGCAGCAGCATCGGTAACCTTGCCTTTCTGCACCAGTACTTCGAGAGATTTTTCAAGCCTTTCATCAGCCTGTTTTAACACAGTCGCATTTGCATCGAACAAAATAACTTTATGTCCGAATGATGCCGCCAATTGAGCAATACCACTACCCATGGTACCTGCCCCTATTACTCCAATACAAGAATCCTTATCTAGTTTTTTCATATCTATTTATTTCCTATCAGGTTCATTACTGTTTTCGCCCAAGTTGCCGGAGTTATTTTATCCGCTAGCTCTGTACTTTTCTTTCCCATTTGCGCAAGCTCTGAATCACTTAGCGAAGTTATTTTTTTAATGTATTCCTTAAGGCCATTTATATCACCAGCTTTAAAAACATATCCATTCTCCCCATCATTCAAAAAAGCTTCAGCAGAGCCCACTTCATTAGAACATATCACAGGAAACCCTGCTGCAGCAAATTCATGTAACACAACACCCCAAGGCTCAAACCTGCTTGGCATTATAAATACAGTTGTATTAGCCATGTAGGTCTCCATGTCCTTCGGTTGCACAAAACCAAAATGTTTTATTTTAGGATGAACAATAGGTTGAATATCTCCTACTCCCAAACACCAAAGTTCCCAATCATTCGGGTTCTCATTTTGCCATTGTATAAATGCGTTCCATAGGTCTTCTATCCCTTTAAATTCATAATAACGGCCAACATATATTAACCTGTGCGGATATTTTTTCTGTTTTAATAGGTTTACTTTTTCACCAATAACCTTAAACTTTTCAGTATCGGCGGAATAATAACCGGTAAGTACCTTATCTTTTTTAAAACCAAGTCGTTTAGCATAGGTAAATTGTTTTTGTCCGGGTACCCAGCAGTGTGAAAAAACACTCAACAATGTAAATGGGCTTAACAAGCAAGCTATTCTTTGTCTAAAACTTCCGTTCCATTTTGTATCAAGGCCAACAACTACTGGCATGGTGTTTTTATATCCGCGTACAACAGCCAGATATTCTTTGTCCATCCATCCACTGCAATAAATAAAGTCAGGATCTATCTCTTTTACCTTTTCTTTTAGACTTTGTAAATTAAATTGCTTCCTGTCATAAAAACTCACTCCAGTCGGAAACTCAAAAGTAAAAGGAGCTTCCTTATTTACAGGCCAATGAACAACATGAATTTCTACATCCTTTTCCGATGCCAATGTTTTAATACAAGCCAAAAAGTAATCAGCCAGTTCGCTATACAGGAACAGCAACCGCTGTTTTTTCGGGGATGATGACATCGGTTGATATTATTGAAAGTGTAATAAACAGCATTATGGTAAACGGGTTTAGTGAAGCCGTAAGCCATGACTCGAAAAAGGAGGAAAATATAGCGGCAAATATTAGAGGAAAGGCAAGCCTTGTTTTTCGAGAGGCCTTAAACACGCTTGACATTATACCAAACAAATAGGTAACCAAACCTACAAGTCCAGTATCGAGCCAAAGGGTAATATATGAATTATGGGCATTACCCTGATGCCCCAATGCTTGAAGATAAATAACGTTTTCGGGTATATTAAAAAGATATTCAGTGTACTCAAAACCTCTTCCAAACCAATAACTTTCCTGTATGTGCTGCCATGAAAAATCCCAAGCAACAAACCTTCCAGAACCCTGTTCAAGGGTATAAACCCTTAAATAGTCACCCAGGCCAAACAAGTTAATTACCTGCACTAAATGGGCCGATATATAACCATAACTACCTATAACAATGACTGCTACAATGGTACCCAAAGCTGGCGATTTTCTATAAAAGAAAGAAAACACGAAATAAATAACAAGAGCAAAAAGACTACCACGGGAACCAGACATGATTATGGACAGCAATATTATGCCATACATGAGCATTTTTTCACGTTTTTCCAGTAAATCAGTATACATTTCAAGTGATATTGTAAGCAAAAAGAAGAATAACAAAGAAAAAATACCCAATCCATTAGGATTCCCGAATAAGCCCTGATATCTATCTTCCCGAACAACTGCCAATGGATCAATAAATCTCAAAATAAAACCTGAAATCAAAATACCAAAACACAGGTACAGCAGAGCCCTGTAAAAGTTACGCCCATGATCGAGATGCGCCCGCTGCACATAATTGGGGACCGCCAGCAGCAGCAGAATATATGATACTGTTTTTTCAATTGAGGTATATAAGTTATCGGAGGGTGTATTAAATATGCAGACGACAGCAATAATAAAGAATGGTATAAACCTGGTAAAGAGTCGGTTGAATGGAAGAAAACTAGTTAAGTTAAAAATCAAAAAAACCGCAAGCATCAATATGTATATTTCCTTTGCATCTCTAGCAAAATAGTGAATACTGTCCTGTCTACTATCTGACAAAAAGAGGATAAAAACAAAACCAAATAGCATTTCCATGTATTGTTTTCTGCTATTCAATATTATTAACGAGAGAGGAAGATACGCAAACAATAAAAATAATCGCAGATACATCCCCACCACAAGCCATGAAAGCATAAGTAGAATGGTAGATCTGTATTGCTTAAGTATTTTCAATTCTATTGGGAATAAACACCAAAAATATAAAAGTAAGCTTTTTTGCGGGCTTGCTTTATTGATTAAAAAATAAGGTTCCGGCAGATGGCTTCTTGCAAACAAATCCTAACTTTGCTAATTGTTAGGAGGGATTAGTACTTTTATATCATATTGCTATGCCAAAAACAGAGGAACTACAAAACTTGTCACAGAAGAACGAAATATCATTTGAGGAGTTCAGGAAAACAGTACTGAATGATTACCGCATAGCTAACGAAAGCCGCGAAGCCAGTTTAATGGGCCGCAAGGAAGTGCTTTCGGGTAAGGCTAAATTCGGAATATTTGGCGATGGCAAAGAAATAGCTCAAATAGCTATGGCCAAGGCCTTTAAGCTTGGCGATTTCAGATCAGGTTATTACCGTGACCAGACTTTTATGTTTGCCCTTAACAAGCTTACCCTTCAGGAATGGTTTGCCGGCCTTTATGCCCATGCTGACCTTGACGCAGAACCATTATCGGCAGGCAGGCAAATGGGCGGCCACTATGCTACTCAAATGATCAACCGTGATGGAAGCTGGAAGAATTTAACATCGGAATACAATTCATCATCAGATATATCACCTACCGGAAGCCAAATGCCAAGGCTTTTAGGAATGGCTTTGGCTTCTAAACTATTCAAAGCAAACCCGCATTTACAAACTGCTGAATTTGAAAAATTCAGTAAAAAAGGTAACGAAATAGCTTTTGGAACAATTGGCGATGCCAGCACCTCAGAAGGCTTATTCTGGGAATCAATCAACGCTGCCGGTGTAATGCAAATACCAATGCTGGTATCGGTTTGGGATGATGGTTACGGCATATCAGTACCTAAGAAATACCAAACTACCAAGGGAGATATTTTCGAGGCACTTAAAGGCATGCAGCGCGATAAAAAAGCAACCGGTTACGAAATGTATAAGGTAAAGGCATGGGATTATTCCGCGCTTTGTGAGACTTATGAAAAAGCGGCAGCTATTTGCAGGACAGAACACGTACCGGCAATAATACATGTAGAGGAAGTTACTCAACCACAAGGGCACTCTACATCAGGTTCACACGAGCGTTACAAGACCCCTGAGCGTCTGCAATGGGAAAAGGACTTTGATGGTATTAAGAAAATGCGCGAATGGATATTGAAATTCGCCATTGCTAAGGAGAATGAGTTAACTGAAATTGAAGAAAAAGCTAAAGAAGTAGTTAAGGAAGCCCGTAATAAAGCATGGGCTGCTTATTTAGAGCCTATTAAAAAAGATATTGCTGAAGCCATTGGCCTGATGCAAGCAACTGTTGAAGGCACAAATCATCAGGATACTGTAAATGGTTTTATAGCCGAGATTAAGGCCGCTAAAGACCCATTGAGGAAAGATGTGATAATTGCTGCAAAAAAGACATTAAGGCTTACCCGTAATGAGAATACGCCCGCGCGCGAAACCTTACAGCAATATTTAAAAACATTCATTACCGATAACGAAGAACGTTACGATTCGTTTTTACACACAAACGATGTATTATCTGTTGCAGAAGTAAAACCAGTTTACAATTCAGAAGAATCTGTAAACGGACATGAAATACTAAGAGACAACTTTGACGCTATTCTTGGTAAATATCCTGAAGTAGTAATATTTGGCGAAGACTCTGGTAAACTGGGTGGTGTTAACCAAGGGCTTGAGAACATGCAAAAGAAGTATGGTGAAGAGCGTGTTTTTGATACCGGTATACGTGAAGCTACTATTATAGGTCAGGCGATAGGCCTTGCACTACGTGGCTTACGACCTATTGCCGAAATACAGTACCTCGATTACCTTTTGTATGCATTACAAATATTAAGCGATGATTTAGCTACATTGGCATACCGCACTAAGGGTACCCAACGTGCCCCTGTTATTATACGTACGCGCGGGCACAGGCTCGAAGGCATTTGGCACAGTGGTTCGCCAATGGGTATGATCATTAATTCGTTACGTGGCATATATGTTTGCGTACCACGCAACATGACCCAGGCAGCAGGATTCTATAACACCTTGCTTTCTTCTAACGAACCGGGACTTGTTATTGAGCCGCTTAACAGTTACCGCTTAAAAGAAAAGAGGCCTGAGAACTTTGGAGAATTTAAGCTGCCATTGGGTATACCGGAAACTATTCGCGAAGGAAGCGATGTAACTATTGTTACCTACGGCCCACTTTGCCGGATGGCTATGGATGCTGCTCAACAACTGCAAGCCGAAAACATTTCGGTTGAAATAATTGATGTACAAACCTTATTGCCTTTCGATATCAATCATAACATCGTAAAATCGTTGCAAAAGACCAACCGCGTATTGTTCCTCGATGAGGATGTGAAAGGTGGTGCAAGTGCGTTTATGATGGAGAAGGTATTGGAAGAACAGGGCGGATACGCGCACTTAGATTCTGCACCTAGGACATTAACTGGAAAAGACCACCGCCCTGCTTATGGGTCAGATGGCGATTTCTTCTCTAAGCCTTCGGTTGAAGATATTTTTGATACGGTTTACAGTATAATGAATGAGGTTGATCCGGCTCAATACCCGGATATTTATTAATACCAGAGATTTAGTTTTTAACGTAAGCCTAATGCTTACATAGAATACCTTTTATGATTACACAGGAGCAGGTAAAAGAGGTGAAGGAGCGATTTGACGCGCTGAGGGGGCATCTTTGACATCGACAAACGGTTAGCTAAGATTGCAGACGGAGAAGCTATAACACAGGCTCCTGATTTTTGGAACGAGCCGAAGAAGGCAGAAGTTGTTCTGAAGCAAATTAAAATACAAAAGAACTGGACAGAGGCCTACAGCAAACTCGAAAAGAGTGTTGATGACCTTACTCTTACTTACGATTTCTTTAAACAAGAAGCCGTTACCGAGAAAGAGATGGATGACCAGTACAAACAAACCCTTAAGTTGCTTGAGGATTTGGAGTTCAAGAATATGCTTGGGCTGGAGGAAGATGCCTTAAATGCAGTTATAGAAATAAACTCGGGTGCAGGTGGCACCGAAAGCCAGGACTGGGCATATATGCTTATGCGCATGTACCTGATGTGGGCCGAAAAGAAGGGATATACAGTGCGCGAAGTAGAACTATCGCAAGGTGAAGCAGCCGGAATAAAATCGGTAACGCTTGAAATAGAAGGAGAATACGCATTTGGTTATTTGAAAGGAGAGAACGGAGTACACCGATTGGTACGTATTTCTCCTTTCGATGCGAATGCACGAAGGCATACATCATTTGCATCAGTATACGTTTATCCGTTAATTGATGATACGATAGATATTCAAATTAGCCCTGCCGATATTGAATGGGAAACATTCCGTTCGGGTGGTAAAGGCGGACAGAACGTAAACAAGGTAGAAACGGCAGTACGCCTCTATCACAAACCATCAGGCATTGTTATAAAAAACCAGGAATCTCGCTCACAATTGCAGAATAAGGAAAAAGCCGTGCAGATGTTAAAATCGCAGCTTTACGAACGTGAGATGCGCAAGAAGATGGAAACCGTTGCAACTATTGAAAGTGGCAAAAAGAAGATTGAATGGGGTTCACAAATACGTAACTACGTAATGCATCCTTATAAATTGGTTAAAGACTTACGCACCGATTATGAAACCTCCGACGTGCAGGCTGTTATGAATGGTGAGCTTGATGAGTTTATTAAAACTTATCTCATGGAGTTTGGAAGCGGGACTAAGTAGGCGCCCTCTCTGTGATTCCGAGTAACAAGTAATTCAAATTTAAAAGAATTGGATGATGTGGCTTTGGCACATCCTTTGCATCTATGTGTCTATTCCTATCATCTTCTCTTTTCACCTCACGTGCCATGTCTTTCTGCGTTAGGGATTTCAGTGGAAAGCCCGGAGCGCAGCGAGGACTTGCA
Organism: Bacteroidota bacterium; assembly: GCA_013285655.1. Taxonomy (GTDB): domain Bacteria; phylum Bacteroidota; class Bacteroidia; order JABEUT01; family JABEUT01; genus JABEUT01. Next base: position 15,923 of record JABDHI010000029.1, on the reverse strand, counting down.
ACGTAAAGCCCGACCCGAGGCACGAGGGGAACGCCATAAGAAAACCGAAGAAATGTTTCATTCCTAGCAATGACAGAACTGGCTTAGTTTGAAATAAAAACAGGCTGTGGTTTTGCAATACGCTTTATAATAACCAACAACACAGTTACTATAACAGCGCTAATAATGGTGTAAACCAATTGTGAGTTATCGGTACCTAACTGGTCAAACTTATCAGGCAACATTCTTCTTTGTTCGAGGTACATAAGAAAAACTACAGTGGCGTTATTAACGAAGTGCGCGAATATAGGCACCCATACAGAACCTGACCATACAAAGAGGTAACCCAGGTAAACACCCATTAGCATACGAGGGAAGAAGCCAAAGAATTCAAAATGTATGGCGCTGAATAAAATACCGGTTATCCATACCCCAGCATGTATGTTGCCAGTAGCTTTAATAACCAATTGCTGTAAAGTAGCCCTGAAGAATAGCTCCTCGGCGACTGCCGCCACAAGCCCTATCATAAACAAATTCAACAAAAGACTCTTGATCCCTTGATGGGCTAAATAAGCATTAGTTATTGTGTCGGCTTCATCTTCCTTCGACTGCATCCAATTTTGTATATCCTGCATAAATGCAGGCAAGTGCATTTGGCTATTTAGTTGACCCATGTAATTTATTAATGGGAAAGCACATAACATTAGAACTCCACCTAACAATAATAGGCTCCATTTTCCTAACCTGTTGATACGCAAATAATCAAGCCTACGTCTAGAGGCTAGTAATGAAAATAGCAATGCAGGAACAATAAATCCGCCGGCAGCAGTTACAATCTGAAATATTTTTTGCCCTAACACGACATTGGGCATATATAAATAACCTACACCACTAAGTTGATCGGGCGTTGCACCTGTTATAGCTGAGGCAATTGTCATACCGAGGAAGATAAATCCCACCATCGACACCAAAAAGAGACCTAATAAAGTAGAAAACTGAACAAAATAAGGTACATTATCAAATGGTGCCGGACGCTCTGTTTGCTCTATATTCATGCTTTTGCGATATATTTGGCTTACTAATTATCGATTTTTTTAAGGTGTTCGCGAATACAGATTTACCATTATTAAATATTGATAATCTATATTTGCAAATGTAATTATTTACCCTGATGACAAAAATAGGCAATATAGAGCTTGGTGAGTTTCCGCTTTTGCTTGCTCCCATGGAAGATGTGAGTGATCCTCCGTTCCGGCATGTGTGTAAGGAACAGGGGGCAGATATGCTTTATACCGAGTTTGTTTCATCGGAAGGATTGATACGTGATGCTGCTAAGAGCATTAAAAAACTTGACATATTCGAACACGAAAGGCCCATTGGCATACAGCTATTCGGTAGCAGTATTGAATCGATGCGCGAAGCTGCCATTATTGCCGAAAAAGCTAATCCGAACCTGATAGATATTAATTATGGCTGCCCTGTAAAGCAGGTAGCTTGTAAAGGCGCCGGTGCTGCATTGTTACAGGACATCCCTAAAATGGTGCAAATGACATCGGAAATTGTGAAAGCCGTTTCATTACCTGTCACTGTTAAAACCCGCTTAGGTTGGGATGATAGTACCAAGAACGTAATGGAAGTCGCCGAACGCTTACAGGACATTGGCATTAGCGCTTTAACCATACATGGCCGCACACGTAAACAAATGTATAAAGGCCCTGCCGATTGGAGATTGATAGGAGACATTAAGAACAACCAACGCATTAAGATACCCATCTTCGGTAACGGAGATGTAAGCTCACCGGCTGTTGCAGAAGATATGAGAAACCGTTACGGTGTAGATGGTGTTATGATAGGACGTGCCAGCATTGGCTACCCATGGATCTTCCGGGAGATAAAACAATATTTTAAAACGGGAGAAATAATTGCTCCCCCTACCCTTGAAGAAAGAATTAGTGTTTGCCGCACCCACTTGGTAAAATCGGTTGAATGGAAAGGCGAAAGACTTGGCATACTCGAAATGCGCAAGCATTATGGCAGCTATTTTAAGGGTATGGATAATTTCAAAGACTTTAGAATGAAACTTGTTACCAGCGATTCATACGCTCAAATTCTGGAAACACTGGAAGATATTGGCCGTGTATACTCAGAGGTTGCGTAAGTAGCTTATTCCATCACATTTTATTACATTTGTGATACATTGTAATACATGAAAAATAATATAACGACCCTCGAAATAAACAATTTCAAATCCATCAAGCATATAAAGATGGATTGTAAGCGTATTAATGTGCTTATTGGTAAGCCAAACGTTGGTAAGTCAAATATTCTTGAGGCTCTTTCATTATATGCTACTCCTTTTTGTGATAGTAGAAAGAAAATCTTAGAAGACTATGTTAGATATGAAAAGCTAACAAATCTATTTTATGACCAAGATCGAAAAAAACAAATAACTGTATCATCTAATCTAGGATTTGCATCAATTAGATTTAATCAAGGAGGAGATATATCTCATGTGTATGATATAGCTTTAGGGCCATTAGATTTATTAAAACAAATTAATAGCCTAAAATCATATAACAGGGCAGACTATGTTAATCTTTTAAGAAGCTTTTCAATAAAAAAACAAGCCATCCATAATGAAATATCTCCATATTGTTGTTTTGTGAGTAGTACTTCTACTTTTTATCCTGTCTCAGAAAATAAAATTGGAGATTATGACTCACCAATAAAAAAATATCATTTCAAATCACTATCAAAACACCCTGGTCATTTCCCTCATTTTTTAATGCCTCCTTTTGGTGATAATCTATATGAAATTCTGGAAAGTTCACCTGCCTTATTTGATGAATGCAGTCATTTCTTTAATGATTATGGCCTAGAACTACTCGTAGATACAGTAAGTGAGAAGATCGATGTACAGAAAAAAGTGGGGAATAGGGTATATAAGATACCTTATTCATTAGCTGCTGATACACTACAAAGGGTTATTTTTCATCTGGCTGCAATTGAAACAAATAAAAACTCTGTTTTACTGTTTGAAGAACCAGAAAACCATTCCTTCCCTCCATTTATATCAATGTTAGCCAACAAGATTATTGAGAGCAAAGAAAATCAATATTTTATTGCGACTCACAGCCCCTATCTTCTTAGGCCTTTTATTGAAGAATGCCCTATAAAGGAAGTCAATATATTTATAGCTACTTACGAAAATCATGAAACAAAAGTAAGAGCATTGACGGCGAAGGAGATAAAAAACATTATGGATACTGATATTGACTTATTTTATAACATTTCTGCATTCAGCAAATGATTGAGGTAAAAAGAGTCTTCCCTGAATGTAATGCAGATACTTTGCTTTCTGAGCTAATATTAAAAAGAGGGACTCCAGCTCATTATAAAGGAGTTAGTAAGGTCTCGAAAGCATTAAAGAAATACGAAAACGCTGAGCATTTTATTATCGGAGTTATTGATACAGATAAATTTCAGAGAGAAGACAATTATATTTTAGAGTTTACTGAAACGGTTGAAAATAAGTTAATAAAAGAAGGCCTTATCATCAAAAAACTCCCTAAAACCAACAAGCATCTTATTCGAATAGACCCGGAATTTGAGCCATGGATGTGGAAAATAGCCAAAGAATGTGGGATTAATCCTAAAACATATGGGTATAATTCCCTTACTGAATTCTATAAAGCTTCTAAACGTGAAGAGGTTGTTCAGAATAAGAATTTCAAGAAAATGATTAATGACATTATAAAAGCAAACCCTCCCGCTATTCAAACACTCCGGAAATGGTTAGAAAAAGTATTTTAATTTAAACCTCCTTATTATGGCAGACATGGTAACTGTAAGACTAGGTAAAACAGATTTTGAAATTACCGGTACTGTTCGTCAGCACAGTGTAATTATTGATGAACCTATTAGTAATGGCGGACAAGATAAAGGCCCAAGCCCTACCGAATATTTATGCATCTCATTAGCATCGTGTACTACCGCCACACTGAAAATTTATGCGAACTATAAAAAAATAACCATTACAGGTATTTCAGTAGAAGTGGAAATGGTTGTTACCGAAGACAAGAAAAACATTTTTAAAAGAAAAGTAAAGATCGAAGGCAACTTCGATTCAACCGTTCGCGAAAGGCTTTTGCAAATTGCTAATTCCTGCCCTGTGCATAAAATATTATCGCAGGCTAATACGGTAGAAACAGAATTAGTTTAAGGTTACTCCCTTAAATCTTCTACATCAATACCCGGGTAGTCTTTCGGGTTGAACTTAAAAGTAGCATCACCCAGATCGGTATCGGTAGCGAGGCTATCGATGGTATATTCCATTACGGTGCCATCTTTCATAAACACTACTACACCCACAATCTGGTTCTTGGTTTTATCTATCTTAAGCTTAAGGGTATGGTACTTTTCTTTTTCAGGGTGCTTAGGGAATAAGCTGATATTCTCAATAGTTGCACCTTTCTCGGTTGTTTCGCCATCAAAATGGCTTTTAAAACCCTTTTCGTAAATGGTGAAAATATTGGTTGGAGATATGGCACCTTTATCCGCTGAAGCATGATCGACGTTGTTTATCTGTACTTCATTAGCATCTTTCAGGTAGGTCCACATAGTATTGCTATCCGATATTACAACCTGGTTCTTCACTTCCAGCTTGTACTTGCCACCCTTCACAATCAGGTTACCCTTTTGTTTATCAGTAACTGCTTTGTCTTTACCATACATAGTAATATCAAACTCGGCCTTAATGGTCTTATAAGCTTTGGTCTTTTTACTAAGCGATTGCAATATTGCACTTGCCTTTGTATCAACTGCTTCTTCCTGCGCTTGCATAGCTATAGCACAAATACATAAAGCTACCGATAGAATGATCTTTTTCACGTTTCTGCGTTTTATTATACGCTCAAAAGTAGCAAAATATGCTGCACAATAAGTGTTAAAGAAGGTTAAGGGGGCCACGCTCACTTCATTTCACCCCAAACCCCTAAAGGGGCTTTAGAACCATTCGTGTTTTCAAAACCCCTTTAGGGGTTTGGGGTGTACGTAAGCAGAGTTATTTCCTTAATTTTGAAGCAATGAGCGACTGGAGCAATAAGTTATTAAAGTGGTACGAGGCTAATAAACGCGACCTACCCTGGAGAGGTATCGATGACCCATACAAAATATGGCTCTCGGAAGTTATATTGCAGCAAACAAGAGTAAACCAGGGTTGGGATTATTATAACCGCTTTACTGAAAAATATCCAACCGTATCGAAACTGGCTGCGGCAGCTGAACATGATATTTTAAAGTTGTGGCAGGGCTTGGGTTATTATTCGCGTGCCCGAAACATGCACCATGCTGCTAAAGAGATAGTAACAAAACACAAAGGAAAGTTCCCTACCGAACATGAATCGATACGGGCACTGAAGGGTGTGGGCGATTATACAGCAGCGGCAATTGCATCTATTGCATATAAATTGCCTTATGCGGTGGTAGATGGCAATGTGTTCCGCGTTTATTCGAGGGTGTTGGGTATATCAACCCCAATTGATTCTACCGAAGGGAAAAAGAAAATATGGGAAGCTGCGGCTGAATTGTTACCTAAAACAAATCCCGGCACCTACAACCAGGCTGTTATGGAACTGGGTGCGCTTTGCTGCACCCCTAAAAACCCGAACTGCCCTGAGTGTCCCATACAGATTGCTTGTTATGCCTTTGCGCATAATATGGTAGATAAGTTACCTGTAAAACAAGGCAAGACCAAAGTACGTAACAGGCATTTGAATTACATAGTAATAAGTAATGGCAACAAACTTTTATTACATGAGCGCAAAGGAAACGATATTTGGAAGGGCCTGAATGATTTTCCTTGTATTGAAACCGAAAAAGAAACATCGCCCGAAAAGCTTTTAAAAACAAAAGAATGGAAGGCTTTATTCTCGACCGACAAATTAATTATAGAATCGGTATCGGGTCCGGTTAAGCATATATTGAGCCACCAGCGCTTGTATGCGCAATTTATAAAAGTAAAAACGAGTACACCTGTTAAAACTATACCGGCTGATTGCCTTTGGGTAGAAAAGAAAAACCTTAAAAAGTACGCAGTACCGCGTTTAATTGAGCAGTATATTAGCAGCCATTTATAAGCATATGATATTATACAACGTTACCGTAAATGTAGAAGATGGAGTGCACCACCAATGGTTGGAATGGATGCAAAAAGAACATATACCTGCAATGCTCAGCACCGGTTTATTTACCGGTTACCGTATGAGCCGCCTGTTAGACGTGGAAGACAGCGGAACCACCTACTCTATACAATATTCATGCCATAGCCTTACCGAGTATCATACTTATAAGGAAAAGCACGGGCCGCATATGCAACAAGAGATACTTAAAAGGTTTGACGACAAGGTGACTGTTTTCCGTACCTTAATGGAAGTAGTTGAATAAATAAGCGATTTATTACACTAAATCGATAAATTATTAGTATCTTGCAGGTTCAAGCCTATACAACTATGAAAGCTCCATTTAAAATGACCTCGAAACCTAACGTTGATCCGAACCCTACGTTCACTTCATCATCACGTAAAGAGTTTTTAGAAGACCTACCAAGTAAGGCACGCAATACCGTAAGAGGCGTTGACATGACCCTTATAAACGAAGCTATCAATGCTATTGTAGAAGGCAACGCTACCATTAACGGTAAGAAGCCAAGCAACAGAACCGAAAGGTATATTGTTATTGCATCGTACTTTAAAATGGCACGTACTCCAATGAATATGTTCTTTGACGGAGCATTGAATGTGGAGAACAACTGCACAGTTACCTTTAAGCTTAAAGATCAAGCCTATAGCGTGAAGTTTCCTGAAAACCCTTCAGAGAACTAACAACAAACTGTTTCCTGCTTTTATTTTGAATTGTAAAGCTTCTTCACCTCTTCAGGTGTAAGGTAGCGCCAATCGCCGCGTGGTACGCCGTGTAATGTTAAGCTGCCATAGCTAACCCTGTCGAGCATCATTACCTTGTAGCCCAACGCTTCGAAAATACGCCTTACAACGCGGTTCCAGCCAATGTGAAGGGTCATAACAATAGAACTTTCATCTCCATTCTTATCGTAATCCACTTCATCAGGCTTTACAAAGCCATCTTCCAGCATTACGCCCTTTCGCAGTTTGCGCATATCTTCGAACGGGAAAGGCTTATCTAAACGGGCTTTATATACTTTACGCATTTCGCCCGATGGATGAGAAAGTCGATTTGCCAGTTCACCATCATTGGTAAGTAATAAAATACCGGTAGTATTTCTGTCGAGACGGCCTATAGGATAAACTCTTTCTTTGGTAGCGCCTTCAATCAGATCCATTACAGTTTTGCGGTCACGCTCATCTTTTACGGTGCTAATAGCGTCTCTCGATTTATTTAAAAGGATATAACAGCGTTGCGGTTGCTTTATACGCTGGCTTTGAACAATAACCACATCGCCTGGATGTATACGTGTACCGGGCTCAATAATTAAATGCCCGTTAACAGTAACATGGCCTGCAAATACAATTTCATCTGCCTTGCGCCTTGAGCAATAACCCGCATCGGCTATATATTTATTAAGTCTTGTGCCTTCCTGAGGTCCGTTATCTTTCGCTTTCTTCTTGTCCATTTTACTCTATAATTATTTTACCATTAACTGTTTTATTATTTCTATCACTTACCTTATACAGATAAGTGCCTGCCTGCAGGCCATCTTTGGCAAAGTGCAACATGGCTTGCCCGTAACCGGATGAAGATAATTGCTTTTTATTGATAACGCACTTGCCATTTATATCATACAAACTGAAGCTGTACTTATCAGCCACATCTGCCTGCACTAAAACAGTAGCATCGGTTGACAGAGGGTTCGGAAACACCTTTACCATTATATCATTCTGTACTTGTTCATTAATACCAACTGTAATAGGCAAAGTATCGGTATATGCTTTAAAAACATGATACATGGAATCGTCTTGCCTGATGTTGCCACATGTTTTATACCTGCAAACAAATATATCACTCAGGCCAGCGCCCTTACTATCGGTAAAGCCTGCAAAAGCAACATTAGCATTGTTTGCTACAGCGCATGAATTAGCCCCATCATTACCGGTACCACCCTCATAAGGACCTTCGTCATAACTGCCATTGCCTTTATTACCTGGTGCGTAATACATTAGCATGGTCATCATATCTAATCCGCCAAGGGCTGCTTCATTGCCTGTACAAGCAGCCACGTATAAGTAATCGGGGCACTGTATGCCATCATTGCAAATATTAACCCCTGTATGAAAATCAACATTGGTATCCCAGGTTTGTATGTGGGCGTTATCATCCATCATAATAAAGAATGGGCTCATACGCATGCTACTGGTAGAAATATCAGAGTAACCTGATATTACAAAGCCACCTTGATCTTGAGGTTCAATTGAATTCCCAATTGTAGTCTTCTTAACTCCGCCGTAGGCAGTATCTTTTAAAACAATGCCTTTATTATTTAGCTCAACTAAGTAAACATTAGTATCGGCACATCCGTAACTGGTGGTAGAACCTGTTATAAAATAAAGAGAATCAAATTCCACATAAACCGACTTGCCGATATCGTAACCACTATCGCCTACAGCCTTCGTCCAAGCGGTATCACCTTTCTTATCTGTGCGTATTACATATACATCACCATTCCCTTTGCCATAACTATAGGTAAGGCCGCATATAACATAACCGCTATCGCTGGTTTGCTTAACGCTATAACCAAAATCCCAATCGCTGCTGCCATATGTTTTTTGCCATTGTTCTTTACCGGTTGAATCTGTCTTAACTAATAACACATCATACCCACCAGCGCCATAGCTATTGGTAAAACCTACAAATGCATATCCTTTATCTAATGTTGGGGTAACCGAAAAGCCTTCATCACTCATGCCACCGCCATAGGTAGCCGACCATTGATGATTGAAGTTAGAATCGACCTTAACAGCATAAAAATCGGTAGCACCTGCACCAAAACTATTGGTGGTGCCTATCATTATAAAACCACCGTCGGGGGTGGCGCGTATCTGGTTGCATATATCATTCTGTATGCCTCCAAAGGTGTATTGGTAAACGGTATCGCGGTAATGTTGGGCAAAAAGGCTAAGGTTAGCCAGGCAAAATAGGACTATTACAAAATTTTTTCTCACAAAAATGCTTCCTTTCCTTGTATGGAAATTACTTCCGAAGATACAATAAAAAAAGGACTCACTAAAGGAATCCTTTTAATAATGTGTACCTGGTAACACCTGTCTTTCAACAGGTATTAATTTATTTTACAGTATCAACAACCTTTTTAAAGGCTTCAGGGTGGTTCATTGCCAAATCAGCAAGAACTTTCCTGTTAAGTTGAATACCCTTGGTAATTACCATATCCATAAATTGTGAATATGAAAGACCATACTGCCTGGTAGAGGCATTGATACGTTGGATCCAAAGAGCACGGAAATTGCGCTTCTTGGTCTTACGATCGCGGTATGCATACTTTAAACCTTTTTCGTATGTATTTTTAGCAATTGTAAAGACATTCTTTTTAGCACCGTAGTAACCGCGTGTGCGCTTTAATATCTTCTTTTTTCTTGCTCTTGATGCTACTGCATTGACTGAACGTGGCATGACTTATATAATTAAAAGTTAAAAATTAATTTCCCATTCCTAATAAGGCCTTCACTCTGCCTTGTTGGGTTTCGTGTACAAGCACGGTGCCGGTTAAGTGGCGTTTGCGCTTCTTGCTTTTTTTGGTCAATATGTGATTTTTAAAAGCTTGTTTTCTCTTTACCTTACCGCTGGCTGTTAAATGAAACCTCTTTTTTGCGGCAGAGTTTGTTTTTACTTTAGGCATTGCTTCTGTTATTTATTATTTTGTTTTCTTAGGTCCTATTACCATGGTCATTTTCTTACCGTCCATTACCGGCAGTTGTTCTACTTTTCCTACTTCTTCAAGTTCCTGGGCAAACTTCAAAAGTAACATTTCGCCCATTTCCTTAAACAATATTGTTCTTCCTCTAAAAAACACATAAGCCCTAACTTTCGAACCGTCCTTTAAAAACTCGTAAGCATGATTCTTTTTAAAGTTAAAATCATGATCTTCCGTATGTGGTCCGAAACGTATTTCCTTTACTACAACTTTCGCTGTCTTTTGCTTTATCTCTTTCTGTTTACGCTTTTGCTCGTATAAAAATTTCTTATAATCAATTACCCTGCATATTGGTGGCTCAGTATTCGACGATATTTCCACGAGGTCCAATCCGGCGTTACGTGCTATCTGAAGAGCTTGTTCAATAGGGAAAACGCCCTGTTCAATTCCTTCTCCTACTACCCTAACCGTCTTGGCACGGATGCGTTCATTTATGCTGTGCAAAGGTTCATTTCTACGTTGAAAACCTCTGTTAAAATTACCGCCACCGCTGTTGCCTCTATATGGTGTTGCTATACTGGCCTCCCTTTTTTAATTAGTTATTATTCAATTTGTAAAGTTCTTAAAGTTATAAAGTTTGTAAAGTCATTTGACTTTCTGCTTTATTTAATTTAAAACTTCTTCAATTTCCTTATTAATTCTTTCCACAAACTCTGCTGCCCCTTCTTGTCCTTTATCTCCTTCGCCATGGCGTCTTACAGCCACTTTATTCTCTTCCATTTCTTTATCCCCTATGATCAACATATATGGAATCTTTTGCATTTCCGCGTCTCGTATTTTCCGTCCAATTTTCTCTATTCTTGTATCAACGAGGGCGCGAATTTCGCATTTTTTTAGCAATTTCAAAATATTTTCTGCATATTCCACATGTTTATCGCTAATTGGCAAAATAGCAACTTGGTCGGGCGCTAACCATAAAGGCAAGTTTCCTGCGCAATGTTCCAGCAGAACTCCAATGAATCTTTCCAGTGAACCAAATGGTGCACGGTGAATCATTACTGGTGTATGCTTCTGGTTATCAGCACCTACATATTCTAACTCAAAGCGCTCAGGCAGGTTATAATCAACCTGCACTGTACCCAATTGCCATGTACGGCCAAGGGCATCCTTCACCATAAAGTCGAGCTTAGGGCCATAAAAGGCAGCCTCGCCATATTCGGTTACGGTCTTCAATCCTTTTTGGGCAGCAGCCTCAATAATTGCATTTTCGGCTTTTTCCCAATTTTCTTCGCTACCGATATATTTACTGCGGTCAACTTTATCGCGTAACGAAATTTGTGCGGTATATTCTTTAAAATCTAAGGTTTTTAATACTTTCATTACAAGGTCAATTACCTTGCAAAACTCATCCATCACCTGGTCGGGTTGGCAAAAAATGTGTGAATCATCTTGTGTAAAGCCACGCACACGGGTTAAGCCATGCAATTCGCCACTTTGCTCGTAACGGTAAACGGTACCAAACTCAGCAAGGCGTAAAGGCAGGTCGCGGTAACTGCGTGGGCTGCTCTTGTATATTTCGCAATGGTGAGGGCAGTTCATAGGCTTTAACAAAAACTCTTCGCCTTCCTGCGGTGTATGTATAGGCTGAAAAGAATCTTTGCCATACTTTTCGTAGTGGCCGCTGGTAATATATAAATTCTTATGCCCAATGTGCGGAGTAACTACTTGCAAGTAGCCTGCTTCCTTTTGGTTTTTACGCATAAAGTTCTCTAGGCGTTCGCGCAATACAGTACCCTTTGGCAACCATAGCGGAAGTCCTAATCCAACTTTTTCAGAAAATGTAAACAGTTCTAGTTCCCTACCCAACTTACGGTGATCGCGCTTTTTAGCTTCTTCAATCAGCGTAATGTAATCGGTCAGTTGTTTTTGGTCGGGGAAGGTAATAGCATAAATACGGGTAAGCTGCTTTGCTTTTTCATCGCCGCGCCAGTATGCACCGGCAACGTTCAATAATTTAACAGCCTTTATAAAACCTGTGTTCGGTAAATGCGGACCACGGCACAAGTCAGTAAATTCGCCTTGTTTGTAAAAGGTAATGGTACCGTCTTGCAGATCTTTTATCAGGTCGAGCTTGTATTTGTCATCTTTTTCAGTGAAGTATTTTATAGCATCACCTTTACTAACTTCACTACGCACATAAGCTTCTTTCTTTCGGGCAAGCTCTAATATTTTGTCTTCTATCTTTTTAAAATCTTCAGCCGATACTACCTTATCTCCCGGATCAACGTCGTAGTAAAAACCATTTTCAATAGGCGGGCCAATACCAAATTTCATTCCCGGGAAGAACCCTTCAAGCGCTTCAGCCATTAAGTGAGCCGAAGAGTGCCAAAAGGTCGATTTACCTTCTTTATCATCCCATGTAAGCAGATTCAGGTCTACATCGCCTTTCAATGGACGTGTAGCATCCCATACTTCGCCGTTTACTTTAGCTGCCAATACTTTAGCCGCTAACGAATTACTTATGCTCTTGGCAACATCCAACGCGGTGGTGCCATCGGGGTATTCTCTTACTTTCCCATCAGGGAATTTTACATTGGCCATATCGGTTTGAAAAATAAGGTGGCAAAGATATAAAATATAGTCGTTAGTGGGCAGTCGTTAGTCGTTAGCAATAAGTCGTAAGTGGTTAGTGATAAGTCGTAAGTCATTGGTGTTTTTGTCCCCCGCCGGAGGGGGCAGGGGGAGGATGTTCCCCTCATTGCGAACCCGCGAGTTGGCTGGTGTGGCATCCCCGAAGAGCACATGAACACCATTAAAAAGAAAATGAAAGCTGTGAATAATCTCAGTATTTACCCAAACCCCTAAAGGGGCTTTAAATACCAAACCATCATGTTGAGAATACATTTTACCGCAGAGGGCGCAAAGATTCTTAATTCGTAATTTTTAATTGTATTTAGGGCGTTCCCTCGTGCCTCGGGTCAGGTCCCGCAATGCCGCGGGATCCTCGCTGCGCTGTGGGCTTTCCACTGCACCGGCGAAGCCTGCATGAGTTCAATGATAAAAAAACGAATTACGAATAATCCCTAACGCGAAATACCTTTGCACAAAAGCCCCGGCACGTGAGGTGAAGTGGAACGATGATAGGAAATTGACACATAGATGCAAAGGATTGTGCCAAAACCAAGTGACACTCTTGATTACTCATTATTCGTAATTCTTAATTTTTAATTCTTAATTAATTTTCAGTGTTAAGCTATTGTTAAGAAACAGCCTGCAAGCAAACCTCAAGCAACTCATTATCTACTTTTGCAACGATTATTTTAAGATATATGAAACACCTATCAATGAAAGCTTTGCGCACTATAGTATTTATACTAATTGCAAAAAACTGCTTTGCCCAATACAACACACTGGTTATACCCGATACATTATCAGGCGCTACAATTAACCTGACTGTTAAAGACACCTTTGCACAGTTGCGTAAGGGCAACCAGACCATTACGGCGGCGGTAAACAACAACACCTTTTGGGGACCGACACTTATTTTGCATAATGGAGATACTGTGCATATGAATGTATTGAACAAGCTGAATGATTCTACTACCATGCACTGGCATGGTATGCATTTACCGGGAGTAATGGATGGCGGACCGCACCAAATAATTCCTCCGGGTACGCTGTGGCAGCCCTATTGGAAGGTAACCAACAGTGCAACTACGCTTTGGTACCATCCGCATTTAATGGATATGACCTTGCAGCAATTAATTGCAGGTGTAGGCGGGTTCATTATCATTCGCGATTCGTTGGAAGCAACACTGGCGCTGCCCCGCACCTATGGTGTAGATGATATACCGCTTGCATTAACCAGCCGCAGTTACGATGGTAGCAACCAGTTTTTAATTACCGATATGAATACCGTTAGCCAGTATGGCGACTATATGCTTACCAACGGCACACCCAAGGCGCAATACAATATACCCAAGCAGGTAGTGAGGTTCCGTGTGTTGAATGCGGAGGTGATGCGTGGTTATAATTTAGGCTTTAGCGATAACCGCAGCTTTTATGTTATTGGTAACGACCAGGGCCTGCTGAATGCACCTGCACCGGTTACCCGTTTTTATTTAATGCCCGGCGAACGGATAGAGATACTCGCTGACTTCAGTAAAGATGTGGTGGGCGATACGTTAGATATGAATGCATTTAACAGCGGCTTGCCATCGGGCTTTCCGGGGGGAGATACGAATAAGCATGGCCTTAATGGCAGCCTGCTGAACGATACCACGTTTACGGTGTTGCACATAAACATTAGCGCTACTACCACCCACCCTATTACCAAAATACCTGCCAAGCTTGCCAACAATGTGTACTGGACGGCGAAAGATGCCACCGTAAAAAGAAACTTTTTTGTAACCAATGGTGCGGGTGTTGGTTTAAAGCAATATTTGTTTAACGATACCGCTTACAACTTTAACCAGATAAACGAACACGTGCAGCAAAACGCCATTGAACAATGGACCATTGCCGACAACTACTTTAACACGCACACGTTTCACATACACGATGTGCAGTTTAAAATAATATACCGCAGCCAAAGTTCGTTTGGGTATGCCGATACCGTGCAGAGCTACGAATCTGGCTGGAAGGATAATGTGTTTGTATCGAAGGGCGATACCGTGGTGGTGATAGCCAAGTTTATGGACCTGGCCGATTCGTTGCACCCCTTTATGTTCCACTGCCATATGATAAACCACGAACAAGGCGGCATGATGGGGCAATTTACCGTTAGCCCCGGCACAGTTGGTATTAACGAAGTGCAGAGCGTACCTTTTAATTACACTTTGTTCCCGAACCCGGCAAGTAATAGACTTTACATACAATTTGCCGACCCCAACAGCCGTGCGTATTATATTACCATTACCGATATGTTGGGCCGTGTAAAGTACATGCTACCCTACCCCGAACTAAGCAAAGGCATTGATGTTAGCACACTTGCCACCGGAGAATATTTATTGCAACTGACGGACGATAAAACCAAACGTACCACTACACGCAAGTTCATTAAGCAATGATGCGGTTTTATAAAATAATAGTAATAGCTTTATTTATATTGCCTTTGCAGGGCTTTGGGCCGGGGCAAAATAAAACAGTGCCCGACTTTAGCCTGCGCGATGTGAGCGGCAAATATATTTCACTGAAAGACTACCCACAAGCAAAAGGTTTTATGGTGGTGTTTATTTGCAACCACTGCCCTTTTGCCAAGCTTTACATAAAACGCCTGAACGACCTGAACACCAAATACAGTGGGCTGAATGTGCCTCTACTGGCCATTGACCCCATGGACTCGCTCACTTACGAAGATGAGACCTTTGCCCACATGCAGCAGCGCGCCAAAGCCGAAGGCTTTAACTTCCCTTACCTGAGCGATGGCACCGAAACCGCCGCACGCAGCTTTAATGCACGCCGCACACCCGATGCCTTTGTTATTTGGAAGGAGAACAACCAATGGGTTATTAAATACCAGGGCGCTATTGATGATAACGGCTCTGAGCCCGACAGCGTGCATGACACCTACCTCTCTACCGCTGTTGATGAGCTATTGGCGGGTGCTCCTGTTAAAGAGCCTTCTACCATTTCTATCGGGTGTTATATACATTATAAGTAGTCCGCTTCTATCCCCCGCTGGAGGGGGCCCAAGCGAGGAATTATAATAATTCAAGCTTGCTTTTTAAACCGGGCAGCGCATTCTGAATTATATTCCAAATAATTTTGTCATCAATCTCATCGTATGCGTGTATGATGATATTCCTGGTGGAAATAATTTTATGCCATTCAATTTCAGAATGGTTGATCATATAATCTTCAGGCATTCTATTGGCTGCTTCACCCATTACTTCAATATTCCGGTAAACAGCTTCTCTGGTTCTACTATCTGAAAGGAATTTATCATAGTCCATTCCTTCTGTATAGGTCATTATTTTACCAATACATTCAAGTATATCTTCTATAATAATTCGAGGTACACGCTCAGACATACTGCATACTT
>JABDHI010000028.1 GCA_013285655.1 Bacteroidota bacterium | reverse complement strand
CCTACGTTAACCAGGGTATTACAGCCGATACACTTTCAAGTACCATTATTGTTGGCGGTTTACAGTTCAATGCTTTTTATGTAAATATTACCAGCCCCAACGGTGCTGTTTTGCTGCACCAGGTATTATACAGCAGGCTTATTAATGGCTACGATTTTGGCGTAAACATTAACTATACCAACGATACTTGCAAAAAGGTGATGATGGATGCCTTTATGAATTCTACGTTCGATAAGAAGTAATTCACGCTTAGTTTCGAAAAGAATAATATCGTTACTCATTGTTTAACGAGGATTTGGCACAGCTCTCTGCAACTATGTGTCCATTCCTATCATCTTATCTATTCACCTCACGTGCCATCGCTTTCTGCGTTAGGGATTATTTGTGCTCGTTTATTTATTATTGAACCCAATTCATAGCTCTTAACATTTCTTAACCCCTCGCTCCCGCAAGTTTATCCAAGCGTAACCTGTGGGAATAGGTAAGTAAAGTTTCCAACTTTACATTTTATAAGTTTTGTTTTAGCTCAGTTACAAACTGAAAGTATTTGTGCCCTTAAGTCACAGACTTGCGGGAGCGATTGAACGCACAAATAATAACGTTATTACTTCTTCTGGTATATAACCACCCCACCCGGATACCAAAGCTTAACCACCTCATAAAAGTATGATAGGTTAATAACCACGCGATCATATCCGCCGGTCTTGTTCTTAACATAAACATCGGCGCCATAAAACAGGCCCGCATCAGTTGCAGGGAAACCATTGAACTTAGCATTGTGATATTCTATCTTCTCCTCTGCCGAATCGCATTCCTCCAGCATCATATCATCGGGAGTAAAACGTATGTTGCTAATACCGCCACGGGTAACAATAGTATCGTGCGCCTTCAACCACGCTTCGGCATGGGTTTTAATGGCGCTCTTTTCCTCCCCCGAAATGCTGTAGGTCTTTTTATCGAGGTTATATTTAAATGAAGAAGGGTGCTGAGCGATTGCAGCGCAAGTTAAAAGTGAAAAGGTAAAGAGTATTGTTGATTTTTTATTCTTTAAGCTCATCATTATAATCTGGCCTCGGCGTTAATTCCTAATTTTTAATTGAATCGGTACCCCAGCGTAAAGCCTAATTTCAAATCGGGGTAGCTATAGCTTACCGACTTGCTTTCAACTCTGCTGTATTGTATTTCGGTTTGATCAGTGCTGCCTATGGCGTTTACGTAATATCCTTCTAAATGCAACTTTATATTCTTTGTGCGGCTGCCTGCTCCTGCAAAAACATCTAACACAAAATGTTTGTGGCGGTATTGGTAGCCTGCAACAGCATCAAAACAAACTACGCTTGCACTGGCTGTATACACATCTACCTGGTTGCCATCTCCGGCACTTACGTTAGCCAAATTACTACGTAATGGGTTTATAACCTCATCATCAATACCCTGGGTAAAGCCTTCAGCGTCTTCGGCAACAGCAGTTATATGGCTATAGTAACGGTAAAAGCCCTGCAGACTAAAATACCAGTGCTTAAAGTTATCCAGGTATTGCAACAATCCCCAACGTATAGTATAACCACTACCATCGTAGGTATGGAACCCATTATTCCCACTATTATCTTCGTTAATACCATAACCCAACTCAATACCAAAGTTGTTTTTAAAGTTGTATTGTAACATTAAGCCCTGTTCGGTAAAAAGCAGGCTGGGGTTTATTTTAATAGTAAGCTGGTGGCGGAGATTGGTATCAACCACACCCGGTATAGTTTGCAATATAAAATCAACATTACTTCGAGCAGTGTCGGCTGCAGTATGCGTTTCATTAACCACTCCACCATGGTTAGTAACAATTTTGGTAGAATCGTAATGTTTGCCAGGTGCCCCAAATGATGCACTTGCGTGCACCACTCCATCATCATCTTGCCCTATAGCAGATAATGTTAAACACAAAGCAAAAACGATTGTAGCGTATTTTTTGATCATCAGTATCAAAAATACAAAATTCAAATGGATTTAATCTGTGGTTATCCGCCTAATCTGTGCCATCTGTGTTCTATTAAGCAATCCAATCATTTATTAACTTCGCAACCATGCCGGCACCAAAACAAACAGCTAAGCCTATTGCCCCTACCCCACAACCATTGGGACAAATAAAGTATTGGATATTGGCCGCTATTTGTGTGGTTACCTTCTTATGCTTTCAGGGAAGCATGCACAACCAGTTTACCAATTGGGACGACGATGTATATGTTACCCACGATACCGTAATACAACAACTTACTCCGCACAACTTAAAGCGCATTTTTACCGAAGATATTACCAAGAACAACTATCACCCGCTGTGTATGTTGTCGCTGGCGGCTAACTACCATTTTGCAAAACTTAACCCACCTACATACTACCTTACCAATATCATCATACATATTGCCAATGTAATATTGGTCTTCTTTTTAATTACCCAATTGTGCAAACAGTTAAAATTAAAAGAGCGGGAATCTTTCTTTATAGCTGCATTTAGCGCACTGTGGTTTGGTGTGCACCCCCTGCATGTCGAATCGGTATCGTGGATTGCCGAACGTAAAGATGTGCTGTACACTTTCTTTTATTTGCTTGGGCTATTAGCCTATATCCGTCAATTCAAAATTCAGAATTCAAAATTCAACATTACATCCAAATGGATGTTGATTACCTTCCTCTTATTCGTTTTGTCTTGCCTATCGAAACCAATGGCGGTAGTATTTCCGTTAACCTTATTGTGTATCGATTATCTATACGAACGTAAGCTGGAATTTAAACTGCTTACCGAAAAAACGTTATTCTTTTTAGGTGCATTGTTCTTTGGTGCGTTTGCCGTGTACACCCAAAACCGCACCGGTGCCATTGCTGATTTTAATAAGCTAACCCTTGCAGAGCGCTTTATGTATGCCCTGTATGGCTTCGATATGTATTTATATAAACTCATCAATCCAAGTTTCCTTTCTACCTTTTACCCCTACCCTTACCGCTACATCGATGGTACTTTGCCATTTATTTATTACGCGGCTCCGTTTATTGCCATTGCCATTATTGCAGTGCCACTTTGGCTAACCTATAAATACAATCGCACTTATTTTAAAATAGTGTTATTTGCCGAAGCCTACTTTGTAGCCAACATCATTTTTGTGTTGCAGTTTATATCGTGCGGTGCAGCTATTATGGCCGACAGGTATTCGTATGTTTCATCTATTGGTGTATTATTTGCAATAGCCTACTTTTTAAATGAGTTTATAAAACGTTACCCTGCATTAAAAACTGTAACCATTGCTGTAATGCTGATACTATCGAGCTGCCTTGCTTATGGCTGCTACCAGCGCACCAAAGTATGGCACGATGCGGAAACACTCTATAAAGATGCCATTACCAAATACCCGTACCGCGCATTGTTATCATACAAATGGTTGGGCTACTATTACTTTAACAAAGGCGATACAGCACAAGCCGTAGAAACATTAAATGTGCTTGCGCAGATAAACGCAGGTGATGCCAAAATATACGATCTGTTAGGCAATGTAGATGTAATGCATGGCGACTATAAAAGCGCGTTGGAGCTTTACGATAAATCGTTGCACGAACAAAACAATGTGTACCTCACTTATGTCGATCGTTCTATTGTTTATGCGTCTATAGGAGATTCTACTGACGCCATAAGAGATTATGCTACAGCCTTGCAACTCGACCGCGAAGCCGAAAAGCGTTATGCCGAACACAGCTTTGCTATGGTGCAGGCAAAAAAGTATAAAGAAGTAATTGGCCAATATAACGTGTTGTTGCTTATTAACCCTGCTAACCCTTTTTACCGCTTTTATCGCGGTGTGGCCGAATATGGCTTAGGCAATATGGCAGGTGCGATAACCGATTTTGAAGTTGCATACAGATCAAACACCAAAGATGTATCATCGGTTTGCGCTTACAATTTAATATTTGCCTGCGATTCAGTTCACGATGAGACCAAGGCCCTGTTTTATGCAAACGAAGCCACCAAATTGGGCATGGCCCCTAAGCCCGAGATTGTAAAAACACTGCAATACAAGCAGTATTTAGCAAGCCGCAAACACAGGGATAACTAGACCCTTCATATCATTTGGTTATTTGACCTGTTTTATGTAGTTTAGTAGCTACAATTTCACCCTCATGAAAAAAGTTTACCGTGCATTAGTTATTACCAGCATTTTATTGCCCGCATTATGCCTTAATGCACAAAGCCAATTAAATGGAATGCAAAAGGAAGGTTTGATGCAATATTTCCCTGCTGAGCTAAAGCAAATACAGCAGCGCTACAATGATAATACACAGTTTACAACTGCATTTACAAATTATTATAAAAGCATTTTTATAACCGATAGGAAAAACTATAAGAAGCTTGTTATGCATAACAAACTTACTGTAGGGCAGGCTAAAGCTTACATTTCTAATTTAGATTTTAAGTACGATTCGTTACATGCCATGTTCAGCAGTATGGTAACCAAGCAACCATCATTGCTTGTGCAGTACAACCAAAAACAACAAACAAGGCAGGCATTTACTACCTGCTACCCTACCGATACTAACCTGAACTTTACCAACGGTTACCTTAATGGTTGGAATGCCTATTCAGAAGAGAATTTTTCTAATGCTACCCAATTTATTATTAACAGCGAGGTGGGTGGAGTCTGCGGTTCGCAAGAGTTGGGCGGAAGTACATCAAGTCTTGATTATCAGGTAGCAGTAGAAAGCACACTAAAGGATCACCTTGTTCCTTCCATTCCTGAAGTGCCACCGGGCGTAAAATATTCAGTACGTATAGGTGATAGTACAAAACCACGTGACTTTGTGGGCATGCTCAATCAGAGTTTTGTAGTAACAAAGGTAAATGAAAATTTTCAATACCAATATTCGCTATTTCTCGAAAACCCCGATTCTACAGTAATTCACTCGTATGAAGAAAAGCCGTTTTTTCATTTTGCTGTTTTAGATTCAAAAGGAGATACAATACCTTATTACAATACTATTATTGGTGCAACTGACTTAATGCATCAGGGCTACGATAGTGTTTACTTTGCACTTAACAAAGATTATGTTTATTACACAGGCTGGCAAACAGGCTTTGTATCGCTTAAGGCTTATGAAGGGCAATGCGTTACCATTGCTTTCCAGGTTTCCGATTGTTCGCTGGGTGCTCACTTCGGGTACGGGTACTTTGCATTTTCGCAATCACAGCAACCTATAACTGCTTCAAATGCTACCATTTGCGGTAGTAACCCGATAACACTAACGGCACCTTTAGGTTCTCGTTTTCTATGGAGTGGCCCCGCAGGTGCTATTACCGGCCCAGATACCTTACGGACCATTAGCGTAACCATGCCCGGTAAATATGGTGTTATAGTAACAAACGCAAAAGGCGGCTCAGCAATAACAGATACCTTATTCTATACTTTAAATGCGGGCATCAGGCAAGCTAAAGTAACCACCACCGCCTACTATTGTAATGCCTATGGTGGTACTGCCAATGCTATACCTTTTGGCAATGCACCGTTTACGTATGCATGGAGTAATGGCCAAACCAGCAGCTCTGCTTCGGGCCTGGCACCCGGCACTTATACCCTGCAGGCAACCGATGTAAACAGTTGCACATCAATAGACACATTTGCAATAGCCACAGCACCTGCTGTTAAAATAACAGACAGTGCAAATACCCGGGCTGTAGAACCGGGCGACAGTGTTGTGCTATTCTCAAAAGTAATTGGCACTGATTCTTCGGTCACCTATTCATGGGCACCGGCGGCATCGGTTAGCAATCCTAACTCAGCTAAAACATACGCCCACCCTATTACTACCACAGTATATACTGTAACTGCTACATGGCCCTGCGGTACACTTACCGATACCATTACCATATTTAAAAGGTGCACTATGACCACTACTGTAACCAGTGTTTATCATTGTTACGACCAGCGCACAGTTGCCACTGCAATACCTACAAATGGTGTAGCGCCATTTACTTATAAATGGAATTACAGCTCAAACACGGCTCAAAGCGATTCAAGTATTATCTACCCTGGATATTCATCCGGGAATGTTGTGGTAAAAGATAATAACGGATGTAAGGACAGTATACTTTATTACGTAAATCATCCGGCTAAATTTGCACTACCTTATATCACCGTTACACCCATTTCATGTTATGGCCTTTGCAACGGATCGATGCAAATAGGTGTAACGGGTGGCCAAACTCCTTATGTCTATTCATGGAGCAAAGGAGGATTCAGCTCTACTTATGCAACGGGCTTATGCCCTGGCACATATTCGGTAGTAGTAACCGATGCATTGGGTTGTAAAGTAGATACCAGCGCAACATTTGTTAACCCTCCGTATTATAAAATAACTGCAACCGATTCTGTTAAGCTGGGCAGCTGCAGCAGCAACTATAGCAATGCATGTGTTTATCCGTCGGGTGGTGTTGCACCATATTCATATAACTGGCTTTATGTTACTAATGGTTACTCAAGTTGTGTTAATGGTGTTGGGGCAGGCACATATACGGTTGCCATTTCTGATAAAAATTCCTGCCGCGACACACTTATTGTCGCCATAAACGGAGGACCAATACAGGCAAGCATAACCGCGCCGAATGCTAACATGTGTTATGGTACATCTGAAATTCTTTCAGCTAAGGTTATAGGAGGTTGCGGTGTTTATAAATATTACTGGTACTCAAGCCCTGCATCAGGCATAACCAACGATTCGGCTGCGAGTATTACAATTAATCCGGTTGTAAACACTACCTATTATTTACGGGTTAAAGATACTTCGGGTTGCAGCCTTACAACGCCGGTAACCGAGGGCATTAATGTTGGCCCTCCATTAAGTGTATCCATATATGGAGCAGATACAATTATACCCGGCGACAGTGTAAAGCTTCTTGCTATTGCCAGTGGCGGCTTAGGAAGCTATTATTACTACAGGTACAAATGGGAGCCGGGCGGTTCAACATCCGATACGCTAAAAACTACATTAAGCCAAAGCCAGCAATTTACAGTAACCGTGACTGATAGCTGTACAATACCCACTGCTTCATCTACCGTGCTTGTGGTTGCAGACACATTAATACACGTTACTATTTGCGGTAAAGACCATACTACAATCAAAGCTCCTTCGGGTGGTTCATCTTATACGTGGTTCGGCCCGGGCATTTTCGGTTCACCCAACGGGCAAAGTGTTACTGTCTTTCTTACCGGCACCTATTCAGTAGCTATAACGGGAGTAAAGGGTTCGTTAATTGCTGATACACTTTATTATGTGGTTACTTCGGTTTCTCCAACAGCAAAAATTACAACCACGCCTTATTATTGCAACGGCCCTGAAGGCAGCGCTATTGCAAAACCGGTAGGTATAGCGCCATTTACCTATACCTGGAGCAACGGACAAACTACTTCGGCCGTTTCTAATCTTACTCCGGGTACGTACACTTTTCAGTCATCTGATAATTACGGCTGCATATCTGCCGATACATTTTCAATACCGGGTTATACCATTGCACTACGAGATAGTGCAAGCAGTTCGAAAGTTGAACCGGGAGATAGTGTTCTGTTAGGCGTTAAGGCTGCAGGGGCCGATTCTTCTACCACTTATTCGTGGGCGCCTGCTGCATCATTGACTAATCCTAATTCGGCATCAACCTACGCACACCCCACAACTACAACCACATACACAGTTACAGTATCTTCGCCATGCGGCCCTTTAACCGATTCAATTACAATTTCCCAGGGGTGTTCGCTTACCGCTACAGCGGTTATGAATTATACGTGTCAGTCGGTTGGCGTTGCATTACCGGTTAACGGCCATGAACCCTATACGTATAAATGGTTTAATGGTGTTACCACTCAAAAAGATTCAGCTTTTGCAATCAATATCAATGTAAATGGTTATGTAATAGTTACAGATGCAGACGGTTGTAAAGACAGTGCAATATTTAGCGGCTATAGCGGCGTACCTTTTTCAGTAACCTCCGAAACTGGTATTACAACACCATGCCCACAAACCTGCAACGAAAGTGTAACTGCAGCTATATCGGGCGGTACATATCCATATAACTATATATGGAGTACAGGTGACGTAACTTACTTTGTCAGAAATCTTTGTGTAGGTACTTATTCAGTACAGGTAACCGATGCACATGGTTGCCAGGCGCAGGCAACTTATGTTATTACAGCTTCCGCCCCTCCAATAACAGTAACCGACAGCATTATTGATGGTACGTGTACTACTTACGGCAGTGCATGTGTACACCCATCGGGTGGTACCCCTCCGTACTACTACAATTACAGCGGCAATACCAATAACTGCATAACCGGACTTAGCGAAGGCAAAAACAATATTGTTATTTTAGACAGCAAGGGGTGCAAAGACACCGCTAAGTTTAATATAAACAAGGGGCCTGTAAGCACAACTATTACACCTACCAACATAAACATTTGTTATGGTAATAGTACCAAGCTTACGTCAACAGTTTCCGGAGGTTACGGGCCATATAGTTACCAGTGGAGTGCCAAGGGCAGTGTACTACCTGCAGATACAACTGCAGTAATTACTGTTTCACCAACCGATACAACAATATATACACTAAAAGCAACCGATACGGCAGGCTGCAGTACTTTATCTCCCCCAACAGCACAGGTTAATGTATACCATGCATTAAAAGTACATATAACCGGTGCCGATACTATTATTTCAGGACAAAGTGTAACCCTTACAGCGGTTGCAACAGGAGGGTTAGGTGCTTATAATTATATGTGGGAACCGAACAATTATAATAACAGCAGTTTTACAACCACGTTAACTGCAAGCCAGCAGTATACAGTAACCGTTTTTGATGCATGCAGTAAACCAAATGCCCGTGATAGCATTAATGTATTTGTAGATACTAATTTCAGCGCGCTTTATATTGACAGCCTAATAAACGGTGGTTGCAATAATGCGCTTTGGGTAGCCGATAGTGGCTTGGTTAACCTTAGCCAGTTTACTTTTTTATGGTCGACCGGTGCAACTACCGATACCATTAGCAACCTTTGTGCCGGAACCTATTGGGTAGAAATTACTGACACAAAACCAATTATACCCGGCCATAGACCAGAGGTTATGTTGCACATTACCATTAAAAATCCGGTTAGTATAAATGAAATTCAGAGCAACACTTTATTTACTTTATATCCTGTTCCGGCTTCAAGTAAACTTAACATAAGTTTAAATAACAGCCAATTTAGGCCGCAATATTTGAGTGTGTATGATATTACCGGAAGACAATTGATGAAGCAAAATGCTACATTCAAATCAAACATTGAAACTATTGATGTATCTAACCTTGCAAATGGTAGTTACCTGCTTATACTAAGCGATGGTAAAACAAGCAGCCAGGCCAAGTTTACTATAATGCAATAAATACAAAGACTCATGAAAACCATCACTCAAAAATTTATTGTCTGCGGAATAGCGCTTTGTATTTCCTTTACTTCATTTGCCGGGGGAATTGAGCACACGGGGAAAGCCATAAACAACACTTGCACTTTTAGTATGGGCGTTAAAACAGTGAGAAATGTTACTTGTAATGGAGGCGTTAATGGAACAGCCACAGGAAATGCTTTGGGTGGAAAACCACCCTATAAATATGCATGGTCAACTGTGCCGGTACAAACTAATGATACAGCAACTAACTTAAGTGCAGCTGTATATACATTAACTATAACCGATTCTGCCGGTTGCACTGCAACTGATACAATTACTATACACCAGCCGGCATTGGTACTAACTACTGCTTCAGCCTCGCCCGATACAATATGTTTTGATGGCGCTCCTTCTAACTTAATGGCTAGTAGTACAGGTGGTAATGGTCAATACACTTACTTATGGAGCCCTTCAATAAACCTTAACACTTCAATAGGTGCAAGTGTTGCTGCATGGCCTTTAGTTACAACTACCTACACTCTAATTTCTTACGACACCAATAAATGCCAGGCATCCCCAGTTGCAGTAACTGTTAATGTTGATGAGCCTCTTCGCTTAACCACTCCTCTGGGAGATACTGTTTACGGCGGAACAACTGTAACTCTCTCGGCTCAGGCCTCAGGTGGTAATGGCCATTATACCTATACATGGCAACCGGGTAACGAAAACGGACAAAATGCTAATGTTTCTCCCACCACACCCGGTTGGTATACTGTAATAGTAAGTGATGGCTGCACCAACCCTGATGCAAAAGACTCTGTTTATTTAATACCAGACACCAATTTTGATGGCATTTATATTGATAGCCTTATAAAAGGTGGCTGCAACAACTCAATTTGGGTTGCTACCAATGCGGCTGTTAACTTAAGCCAATTCAGCTTTGTATGGTCGACCGTTGCAACTACCGATACCATTAGCGGCATTTGTTCAGGTTCATATACTGTTACCATTACCGATAACACACTTGGCATGCCACACCACCGCCCATCAATGATATTACATATTTCTATTGTTGATCCTAATAGCATAAACACAATTCAAAACAATTCTGCCTTCTCCATTTATCCTGTTCCTGCTAATTACAAACTAAACATAGTGCTTACCGGCAATGGCTTTAAACCACAACAAGCCGCTGTATACGATGTAACAGGCAGGGAACTATATACAGAAAATGTCAGCATGAAAGAGAATACAATTACGCTAAATGTTTCTAAACTCGAAAGCGGAATATATATGCTAATTCTTATTGATGGCAATATGAAGCGACAGGCTAAGTTTATAGTTTCAAGATAGATATAGACCACTATCTTTGCTATTACTTTGGTAAATAGCAACCTACATACCCTTAAAAGAACCGAGCGCATGCTTAACGTGCGCGATGTATGGTATGATGCCAGCACATTGTATACCGATGCCGACGTGGTGTATTATATGCAAATGACTAAACCCATTGGCAATGATTATTACGACCACTACACTATTCTGATCGATCTTACCCAACCCGAAGAAACTTTGTTCGGCGCTATAAACGCTACCGGCAGGAATGAAATACGATCGGTAGAGAAGAATCCTGCATATAGTTACACGATGCATTACGATAGTTTACAATTAAACACGGTAAACGAATTTATAAAAGCATACAACGATTTTTCCTTATCGAAAAAACTACCACTTGCCGATACTGCACGTATAATGGCTTACTTTGAAAATGGATTGCTGGCTATAGCACAGGTGTTAAATGCCAATAAGGTTCCTGTTGCACAACACTTATACAGAGTGAATGGTGATAGGGTGCTGCTGATTTCAAGCATATCTACCATATATCTGCAAACGGACAATAAAATAAAACAAGAAATAGGAGCTGCCAATCGCTTTTGCCACTGGAAGGATATGGTTTACTTTAAAGAACAAGGCATCCGGCTTTACGACTGGGGTGGATGGTACAATGGCAAAGAGGATGAAGCGCTACTGGGAATAAATAAATTCAAAGAAAAATTTGGGGGTACAATTACGCCTAATTACAACAGTATAGTATATGTAAGTTTAAAAGGTAAGCTGTTCCGTTTATTAAAACGATTAAAGAATTCTGTATAATGAGTCAGCCTGAGGTAACTATAGTCTGCAAGCATTTTAACGAATTAAGCACTAACGAACTTTATGCCATTATGCAATTACGCATACAGGTTTTTAGTGTGGAACAAAATTGCCCCTACCAGGATGCAGATGGAAAAGATCAGCAAAGCTGGCACCTGATGATATATAATAAAGCAAATGAACTTGTTGCATACTCTCGCCTGCTTCCTAAAGGTGTGTCTTATAAAGACTATGCTTCTATTGGCCGTGTGGTAAATGCACAGTCAGTCCGCGGACAAGGCATAGGAATACTATTAATGCAAAAAAGCATTGAAAAGGCTTTAGAATTATTTAAAGGCGAACCGATTAAAATAAGTGCACAAGCCTATTTGCGTAAGTTCTATACATCATTAGGCTTTGTAGCCACCGGCGAAGAATATATTGAAGACCATATTCCGCATATTGGTATGGTACTGCCCGATTAAAGATTCATGCTACACCACAACATAAAGTAGTGGTATGCCACGTATGAAAGGGAAAGTAATCTGCTAAATACCTCTTGTATATGATGCATATGATCAGTTAAAGACTTATAAGCTATTTCTTCTTTAAAGTAAATTCTGCCAGCATTTTATTGAACAGTTCTTCCTGGTTAGGGTCAACAAACTCATCCTTTATTGGAAAGTCAGCCTCATTGTACTTATATATATTCCACTCTCCGTTATTATATTCCAAAGCGGTAAGGTTCTCAACCCAATCGCCCGAATTCATATAGATGATGTCGCCTTTATCGGTATGTATGTTGCGTATTTCGGGTTGGTGTATGTGGCCGCATACTACGTAATCATATCCGTTTGATATACCTATGTCGGCGGCAGTCTTTTCAAAATTGTTAATGAACTTAACCGCACTCTTAACACTGTCCTTAATTTTTTTTGATAATGATATTTTACCTCTGCCCATACTAACCGATATGGCATTGATAAATCGATTGATGAGTATTAGCAGATCGTACCCTGCCCCACCCAACTTAGCCAGCCACTTGCTATGCTGCATGGTTACATCAAACACATCACCATGGAATATCCATGCGCTTTTGCCGTTACTTAGTTTCAGTACAGTTTTATTCTTTATTTTCATTTTCCCCACCTTCAGTCCGCTGAACTTACGCAGCATCTCATCGTGGTTGCCGGTTATATAGGTAACTTTCACGCCCTTTGCCATAAGGCTTATTATGCGTTTAACTACCTTCATGTGGCTTTGCGGCCAGTAACGCTTACTAAACTGCCATATATCTATTATGTCTCCATTCAATATCAGGCGGCCGGGTTCAATGCTCTTTAAGTAGTTATTCAACTCTTCGGCGTGGCAGCCATAGGTACCCAGGTGCACATCCGATATTACCACTACATCTACTTTCCTTTTCTCTGTTCCACCCATGCTGTTGAGTTTTTATAGTCCTGTTATGTACAATCTGCTACCCTGTTACAAAAGTACTTTTGATAATTGCCTTTTGTAAACAAAACAAGCTAGCGTTGTACACACGCTTTTCAACAACAAAGTTATTTCATACATGCTTATAACATAGCAACCATAGCCTATTCACACCCATCCTTAACAATTATTTCATGTTTATATATTGGCTTAACAATTTGGTAACGCACTAAGCCGAAAGTTTATCAAGTTCGTAAAGCTTTAAAGTTCTTTTGATTTTCATCTTTATAACTTTATGAATTTTCTACTTTATAAACTACATTAAGAGTTACCTTTACTATGTGAAAAAACTGATACTCATTGTTTTACTATGCGCCCCAGGTTTATTATGGGCCCAACAAGTGCGCACATACAGTGTGCATGTGCGTGCACAGGCTTTAGACACAACTGGTTCGTGTAACTGCCCTCAGGATGGTAATGCCTTAGACTTAAGCGGCCAACCCGATTGTAATTCGTTGGGAAATGTAATGGTTAGCGTATACAGTGATACTATTTTTTTAAGAAATTTTTATACCGATGAAAGCGGTTATTGCCCTGCATTTAATTTGCCTTATGGCAAATACAAACTTGTTATTACTGAACCCAATTTTGCCACCGCCAAAGTATTGATAGATTTTACAGCTAATGACAGGCATTGGAACGTTAGGCCAGCTAATGGAACCGAGATTCATTACAGTATAAGAGAAACCACTTACTTTATATGCCTGATGTTACACGGAAATAAAAAGACAGGAGTTAAAATAGTGCCTAAACAATAAAGACTACCTACCTACAATTTTTTTTATTGTTTCAATATGGCCGGTAATACGTAAGTTAGTTTTCAGCCAGCTTCTTTCAGCATAAATATCAACGCGCGGAACAGCCATTAAATTTATATCGAGACCCGGATTGTAGGCACGCTGGCCAACAGTGAGACCATATTTATACCCGGCATCGTGTGCAATTTTCGTTACCCTCTCATCAGTAAGCCCGAACGGGTAAGCAATTGCAGCAGGAAACTTCCCACATAATTCTTTTATCCTTTCGCCCGAATGAACCATTTCATATTTTAATTGCTCATCATCTTTAACTGCAGTAAGTTTCAGATGGGTATGTGTATGCGAACCGATAGGATATCCGGATTCACATAATTGTTTTACCTCTGTCCATGTCATCATCATATTATGCGGATCCTCAACATCGTTAAAATTTTGCTTTACAATATCCAATATCGTTTCAGCATCTTGTGGAGGAACAAATCTTATTTTTTTAACCAGATCAATACCAAATTGAATTCTCTCGAGTGTTGATTTAAAATGCTTATCAACATTAATACCTAATTCAGGTAAATTAATAACGAGTTTCATTTTCCGGGTATTCTCGAAAATATTACTGTAAAGATGCGGCCATGTCGGAAGGCCCTTGTCAATACATCCGGTTATCATATAAAAAGAAGCAGGACACTTATACTTTTCTAAAATTGGCAAAGCATAAATTATGTTGTCCTTAAACCCATCATCAAAAGTAATGCATGCAAGTGGCTTGGCCTTACCATGAAGTAAACTACCTTTTACGGCGAGACATTCTTCAACAGTTTTTACGGTATAGTTAGCGATAATATACTTTATACACTTCTCAAATATAGAAACATGAGTGGCGTGCGTCCAGTTTTCCTTATTCCCCGATACCCTATGAAACAAAAAAATACGTATATCTCTCAAATCATCGCTTTTCGTGCCTTAAAGATATAATAAACCCTATAGGTTTGAAATAACAAGGGTTAAGTCGGCTCAAAAAGACTGAATATCAAGGGCTATTTTTGACAAAAAATAAAAAATGACTTAGGTCAGTTATTAGAAAACTCTAATTTAAGCTCTTAATAACCTTATTAACAATAGTTTACAATTCCATTTTTCTCCTTCAATTATATAGTTTTACTTCTTTTCTGTAACCTGTTCAGAGCTCTTTATTGAAGATGCACTCACTATTTTCTCCCATCCACGGGTACCGGCAGCCACACCTAATATAATGAGCATAGCGTTCCACATTTCAGAAGGGATATTGATGGATTGCAAACCTGCTTTGGCAAAGTATGGCAGTAATATGTAGTTGTTTATTATAACTGCCGAAAAGGTTATACCTACGATCGGCCTCCAGCTCCATTGTAACCAATGTTCGCTTTTGGCTTCGGTTTGCATAGTATCGTTCACAGCTTTTATAACATCGTTATCCTTATCGCGCATCTGTAACTCATAGTTATAAAGCGCTTCTTGTGCTTTTTGTTTGGCTTCGGGTGTGGTAACTACTCCCGTATCTTCCAACACATTCATAACTCCGCCTGTAAGGCCTTTATCGCCAAAAATGGCTTTGCTTATTGCTGAAACCGGATTTAAATTGATAAGTAAGCCCATATTAATTGTGAATTGTGAGTTGTAAATTGTGAACGGGTGAATTTACAATTCACCATTTACCATTCACAATTAAGATTTCGGATACGCCCGGGCAGGAACCACACTGTTATGAGAACAACTCTATTATATTTTGGACAATTGCCCTGCCCGGAAGCATATCTTATTTACAAATGCAAAACTACAACCATATATTACATATAGTAAACATTTAAGCGAATAGTTTTAAACAGGTCGAATTTTGCCATATAACAACCGCGTAAACACAACAAGACTACCCAGATAAAACTGATGCAACTAATAGGCTTTGTTCATCCCAAATTTTCAAAAGTTTACCGTTGCATTCAATATGTTAACAGAAAAAAATTACCTCTACCCTATTTTTGGCTGTACTTTTGGTTTCAGAATAGTTCTTATACATGGGTTTAAACCCCGCATCGTAAAGATGAATATATTTCCAAATAACAGGTACTCCGATACCTGTAGCGAACCCTTGCACACCTGCGCTTACTACCAGGTTGCAGGGGTTTTTTATTTATTGCTCCCCTTCTGCCTCATTATTTAAAGTAATTTAGTCCGTAATACGTCTTTTAGAATCAAACCCATTATTAAACTATACATGAAAACAGCAGTTATTACCGGAGGCAACAGCGGCATTGGCAAAGAAGTAGCTATTGCATTGGCAAAAGAAAACTACCATGTTATTATACATGGCCGCGATGCTGAAAAAACCAAACAAGCTAACGTTGAAATAAAAACAGCTTCGGGTAATGATCATGTTGATTATATAGTGGGAGATATATCTACCATAAAAGGTATGAAAGATGTAGCTGCAAGCATTAAAGCCAAAACAGATTCTATAGATTCATTGGTATTATCAACCGGCGTTATTTTCCCAGATCGTGTGGAAACTGCCGATGGATTAGAAAGTATGTTTGCCATACAATACTTAAGCCGTTTTGCAATTACACAATACTTATTACCTGAATTACAAAAGGGCAAAGCCAAAATAATACATGTAGGCGCTACCAAAATAAAGAATGCTCAAATATTTTTCGATGACCTGCCACTTAAGAACAACTTTAGCATGTTCAAGGCTATGGGCCAGTGCATGTATGCCAACTATCTGTTTACCGAGGAATTTGCAAGGCGCTATGCCGATAGTGGTATGGTGATGAATATTGGCCACGTAGGCTTAGCCAAAACAGGTATTGCCCGCGATTCGAACTTTCTTTTAAAGTTTGCCGTAAACGTTATGGGCAAAACACCTAAAGAGGCTGCGAAGAAATTCACTTACCTTGCCAGCGATCCTTCAGTAACTTATTCAGGTTATTCATTTACAAAAGCAGCCAATTCATCGTATAAAGAAAAAGTAAACTACGATGCAGCCGCAGCTTCACGCCTTTGGGAAGAGAGCCTTAAGCTTATCAAGTAGCCCTCGCTCCTATTCGCTTACTCACGACTCTTGACTAACGACTGTCGGCTAGTTTTGTATTGTATTCTTTACGTAGCCTTTAAGCTGGTAATTGGTTAATACGGTTTGTGCCGTTAACGATACTTTAACCTGTGGCAGAAAGGCTTCTCTTTTTATATTAGCATAGGCCACTGACTGACCGCATACAATAAATCTTGCACCCAGCGCACTTAACTGGTCTATTAGTTTAATGTTAGGGTTATTGGTTTTAAAATGCTCTTTATATGTGGTATTGTCAGTTACTATGCGTATTCCGCCACCGTGCATTACTATTACTACGCGTATTTTTTTCAGCGGCACACCTGATGCAACATGCAGGTTAATAACACGTGCTACCTCTACCAGGCTTGTATTTATTTCTCCGGCAGTAGAATCAGGATTGCTTGAGGTTACTTCAAATAACAATTTATACTCTTGTGTTGTATCAGGCACTTCTGTCGGGTCTTTAACAGGCACAACACCCGAATATATTCCGGCATTAAGCACAGGGTATATCTCACCATCTTGCAACTTGGCCCATCTTATTTTCTCAGCAAAGCTTTTATTCACCTTGGCCGAATCGGCATGTATTTTAGCACGCAGTGTACTGTCCTGTTGAAATTTAAGCACCCGTAGGGTACTTTCTAAATTGTGTTTTTGAGCAGTTACAGTTAGCGCAACAATTGCCAGGCATAACAGCAGAGTAAATTTCCTTTTCATAATGGTAGATTAATTTATGGCGGTAAAGATGTAGTTATTTATTTGCCACGCAATAAACATTAACTTTTGATTAACAAAGAATTGGGTTTTGCATTTTGCTTGGAAAAATAACAAACAACCCGAGATTCCTCACCGCACTTCATTTCGTTCAGGATGAGAGAGAGAAGAGACACCGGAAAGAGATTCCTCATTTCGCTGCGCTACATTCGGAATGACAAAGCTTTGTGGCTTTGGGGGGGGGAGAGGGTGTGGCGCGGCTTTGCCGCGCCACACCCTCTCCCCTGTTAAAAAGCAACCACTGTCATCCCGAACGCAGTGAGGGATCACTGTTACAAATGCATAGAATAAACTTACTGGCTATAGTCAATAAAAGCATTATTCATTTGTTATTATTTTTGCCAAATATTAAACTCAAAATTCTCTGAAAATACATTCATATTATATCTACATTCTCACTAATAAAATACATACTGTACTTTATATAGGAGTTACGAATGACTTATCGAGGCGTTGTTTTGAACATAAAAACAAACTAATTAAAGGATTTACTGAAAAGTATAATGCGGATAGATTAGTTTATTATGAAATGTTTGACTTTGTTGATTTAGCAATAAATAGAGAGAAACAACTAAAGGGTTATTCTCGAGCAAAGAAAAACAGCCTAATTAATCAAGTTAACCCTAATTGGCTTGATTTATATGGTAATGGGAAAATAGAGATTCTCGCTTCGCCTAAAAAAGAACCGGACTGAGAAAATTTTCAGATTCATAAATTTCCATTCAGGGATCCTTCACTACACTTTCTCTTCCAAGACTCAATATACATGTCATTCCGAATGTAGCGCAGCGGAATGAGGAATCTCTGGCAATTTAATGTATCTGGCTTTTAGTACTTAACTACCCTGGCTTTAAGTACAGAACCATTAACAGGCAATGTAACAAAGTACATACCTGCTGATAGAGCAGAAGTATTCAGTTCAATATTGTTTTCTCCTTTGGTGGTTTGTATATCCATCGATTGTACCTGGCGGCCGGTGCAATCGTAAACGGTTACCTGGAAGTTTTCTTGCACCTCATCACTGAAAGAAACTACGCAATTGCTTTTTGCGGGATTAGGAAATACCTTTACTTCTTTAGCAGGCAATGTTATAGTTGCCGCAGTAGTTCCTAAAAAAGCCGTAGTTCCGTCAAAATCGGTTTGTTGCAGCCTGTAATAGTTTACACCACTGCTTGCAGTTTGGTCGGCATAGGTATAGTCGCGACGGGTTGAAGATTGTCCTGCTCCTTTAATGGTAGCAATAACATCGTAGTTTACACCATCGGTACTGCGGCTAAGGATATAGTAGTTGTTATCTACTTCAGTTGCACTCGACCATAATACCTCTACGGCATCATTCGTATATTCAGCCGTAAACGATATTAGTTCTATTGGCAATGCAATATTGGGGATAGTGCAACTGTGGCAAGGGAAAAAAGTTTTAGGTACACCCCAAATTGCAATATTATGTGGGCTTGCAATCTCTCCACCCGTTAAATAGCCCGAACCCGAAATAGAAGTACCGCCATAAAAGGATGCCGTACCTGTTACAAGTATCGCACCATTATCAGTTAATTCGGCTGATGAATAATCATCAAAAGAACCCTTATCATTAAGTGTAATTGATTTTGCGACACTTATAGTGGAAGAAGCATTTATAGTAATGCTGGTTGAAACCGTCATAGTACCTTTATCAGTAAACGAAGATGTGGAATTGGTGGTAAGTGAACTTGCTGTTACCGAGCCGGTGCTGGTAAATAAGGTAGCATCATCAAGTGTTAAACTACCTGTGCTGAAGGAACCACTATTTACAAATGCTGAACTAGTATTGGTTGTAAAAGAAGTGGTAGCATTAACAGAACCACTTGTGGTATTAATAAATGAAACTGAATTATTTAAGGTTAAAACAGATGTATTAAATGTACCCGAATTTATAACAGTACCGGTTGTACTAAGGGTAATACTGGTATGGCCGGTAAGTATACCCGAATTAGTAAGTGATGTACCACTGTTAAGTTCGAGGGTAGATACTGATAGGGTACCATCATTTTCAAGCGTGGCGCTATGGCTAAAAGAAAGATCGTGCAAGCCCATATCTAGGTTAGCACCTGAATTAATAATAAGCATACCACCCGATAAAGTACCTATAGCTATATCCGCAGAAGAAGAAGTAACCTTATAGGGCGATGCCAAAATAACAGTATCGCTTTGGCCGGGTACCCCTGCAGGCGACCAGGTAGCACTTGAAGACCAACTACCATTGGCAACCGAGGTATAGGTAGTAGCCTTAGAAGAAAGACCAATTAATAATATAACGCCGAGCAAAGCGCTGTTGAGTAATTTCATAAAATGGGTATGTTTTTCTAATCCGGGCGCAAAAGTAATAGAATTATTTAAATGGAGCACTATTAATAAGCTCATTTACAGCAGCTTTCAACATGACATTTTTCAGGCCAAACAAACTTCCCTATGGATAATGCTTAACAATATCAGCGCCGTTATTTTATAAGATTTCTCACTCCACTTTGTTCCGTTCGAAATGACAGTGGCGCATGTTTTTTTGAGGAGGGAGGGGCGCGGCGAAGCCGCGCCCCTCCCTCCTATCCCATATAGCGACAATCTTTGTCATTTCGAATGCAGCGTAGCGAAATGAGAAATCCTAGCAACTTATAAGATTTAAAAAGTTTTGATTTCACCCCTTCTTCCGCTATATTTGGTAAATGAAACCACTTAGCGGCTTATTCCTTTTTGTGTTATGCTTATTGGCAGCCTGCACCACTGTTAAAGAAAAGCAAGCAGTTGCGGAAGATAAAACGCATTATAATAGTTTGATTAGAAATGCCGAAATAAGTGATGGTTTACGCACTGGAAACTTCGACATATATTACTCATGGAAAATTGATACTTTCAATTTACTTAAAGTAAAAAAGGAAGTCTGTGACTCAACGCTTGGAATAAAAATGCGAATGCATGGACATGATGATATATTTTATTTCACCAATGATAAAGACTTCGAATTTGCATTCCCATTTCATCTAGAAGAAGCATTCTTTTATTATAGAGGCGAAGAAGGAGGAAGGGATATTGTACGAGCAGCATCGGATGACTATGCTATACATCAAATTTGCTATCAAAAAATACACAGTGAAGAAAGTAGACGACAATTAGACATGGCCCTTGAATATGCAACCTATTGGCTTAACTTGCGGAGCTTCCAAAATGTAAAAAGATTCATGCTTCTTTTTGCCGACTCACTTATTGGGTTAAAACAGCTTTCTGAAAAAGATACTTCGTTTGTGAACCAAGCGCTAAAAAGACAAATACAGTTTGATTTAAAATATAATATAAAGCAAGATATATATACTGATAGTTTAAAGTCACGAGTTAAAAGAATAGTAGCTGAGTTAAAACATAACTCAAATCCGACCAATTCATATTACTATTATATGCCTGAGTTCGGGACAAGAGTATTTTGGAAATTCACTATATCACAAATGAATGCTCCAAATATAAATGGTAGAACTTATAGTGTAATATACTCTTTATCAGTTGAGTTTCTTAATGGTGAATACTCCCCTCCCTTCATTTCTGACCATTTCTAATTTCGCCTCATTACCAACCACTTAGCACATGACATTTTTCAGCCCAATACATGACCTATTTCATGCCTAACACTGCCATTTTAGCAGACTTTTGAGGATGGACTGATAGTTGATACATAAATAGTAGAAAGTTCATAAAGCAGAAAGTTTATAAAGCTAGAAGGAAGAATTCCTGCACTTTAAAAACTTTATGAACTTGATAAACTTTAAAAACTGAATTATGAACTTAAATAATTTCACATTAAAATCTCAGGAAGCCGTTCAACAGGCTCAGCAAATTGCTGTGGGTTTAGGTAGCCAAAATATTGAAAGCGGCCATTTACTCAAAGCTATTTTAGAAGTCGATGAGAATGTTGCTCCCTTCCTATTTAAAAAGCTGAACGTAAACCTGCCCATTTTTAAGCAGGCATTAGATAAGATAATTGAACGCTACCCTAAGGTAGAAAACGCTACAGGTCAATATTTATCTACCGATGCTAACCAGGCGCTTGTAAAAGCCACTGCTTATTTAAAGGAATTTAAAGACGAATATGTATCGGTTGAGCATTTGCTGTTGGGCCTTTTAACTACTAAAGATGTTATTGGCCAGCTGATGAAAGACAACGGCATGAACGAGAAAGATTTGAAGAAAGCAATTCTCGACCTGCGTAAAGGAAGCAACGTTACCAGCAGTGGTGCCGAAGAAACCTACAACGCATTGAACAAATATGCCATCGACCTATGTGCATTGGCACAAGCCGGTAAAATGGATCCTGTAATTGGCCGCGACGAAGAAATACGCCGTGTTTTGCAAATATTATCTCGCCGTACTAAGAACAACCCCATTTTGGTGGGTGAACCGGGCGTGGGTAAAACAGCCATTGCCGAAGGTTTGGCTACTCGCATAGTTAATGGCGATGTACCGGAAAATTTAAAGAACAAAAAGATATTCTCTCTGGATATGGCTGCGCTTATTGCAGGTGCTAAATACAAAGGCGAGTTTGAAGAACGTTTGAAAGCCGTTGTAAAAGAAGTTACTTCTGCCGACGATGTTATTTTGTTTATTGACGAAATACATACCCTTGTAGGTGCAGGTGGTGGCGATGGGGCTATGGATGCTGCCAACATACTTAAACCTGCCCTTGCAAAAGGTCAGCTTAGGGCTATTGGTGCAACCACACTGAATGAGTTTCAAAAGTATTTTGAAAAAGATAAAGCATTGGAACGTCGCTTTCAAAAAGTAATGGTTGATGAGCCGAGCGAAGAAGATGCTATATCAATCCTCCGTGGTATTAAAGAAAAGTACGAAGCTCACCACAAGGTGCGTATTAAAGATGATGCCATTGTTGCAGCCGTTGAATTATCAGAACGTTATATAAGCGACCGTTTTTTACCCGATAAGGCTATTGACCTTATTGATGAAGCTGCATCGAAACTGCGCCTTGAAATAAACTCGGTACCGGTTGAACTGGATGAGATAGAACGTAAGATACGTCAGCTTGAAATTGAACGTGAAGCCATTAAACGCGAGAACGACAAAACCAAGCTAAGCCAGCTTAACCACGATATTGCTGAACTGAGCGACAAACGTTCGGACTTGAAAGCACAATGGACCAGCGAAAAAGAAGTGGTGAACGCCATACATAAAATAAGGCTGGAAATTGAAAACCTGAAAGTGGAAGCTGAACAGGCTGAACGTGCCAGCGATTTTGGCAAGGTGGCCGAAATACGTTACGGCAAAACCAAGGATGCTGAACAACGCCTGGCCGAAATGGAAAAAAAATGGGATGTTATAAAAGGCAAGGGTTCGCAAATGCTAAAAGAAGAAGTGGACCGCGAAGATATTGCCGGTGTAGTATCTCGCTGGACGGGTATACCTGTAAGCAAAATGATGCAGAGCGATAAAGAAAAGCTATTGCATTTAGAGGATGAACTACACAAACGTGTAGTTGGCCAATACGAAGCTATCGAAGCCGTAGCCGATGCTATACGACGCAGCCGTGCAGGCCTGCAAGATGTAAAGAAACCAATTGGTTCCTTCATTTTCCTGGGTACAACGGGCGTAGGTAAAACCGAGGTTGCTAAAGCGCTGGCAGAATATCTCTTCAACAGCGATAGTAATATGGTGCGTATTGATATGAGTGAATACCAGGAAAAGCACAGCATATCACGCTTAATTGGCGCACCTCCAGGCTATGTGGGTTACGATGAAGGCGGACAACTTACCGAAGCCGTAAGGCGTAAACCATACTCAGTGGTGTTGTTAGATGAAATTGAAAAAGCGCATCCTGATGTGTTCAACATATTGTTGCAAGTATTAGACGATGGCCGCCTTACCGATAGTAAAGGCCGCACGGTGAACTTTAAGAACACTATCATCATCATGACATCGAACATTGGTTCGCATATTATACAAGAGAACTACGACGATGATAAACTGGATCCTTCAAAGGTGTTCGAACGTACCCGCGAAGATGTAATGGATTTATTACGTAAAAGCTTACGCCCTGAATTTTTGAACCGTATTGATGAGGTTATCATGTTTACTCCGCTTGCTAAGAGCGATATGAAAGCTATTGTTAACCTTCAGCTTCAGGATGTGGTTAAGAAACTGGCGGCTGAAGACATACGCATTACCGCTACCGACGATGCCATTACCTGGCTTGCCGGCACAGGCTTCGACCCTGCCTTTGGTGCAAGGCCCGTAAAAAGGCTTATACAAAAACAAGTGCTCAACGAATTATCGAAGGAGATACTTGCAGGCAAGGTTGAACGTAACAGCGATATTGTTATGGATGTGTTCGACAACAAGGTGGTGTTTCGTAAACCGATTGAGACGGATAAGAAGAAGTCGAAAGTCGCTAGTCATAAATAGATAGAACGCAGATGACGCGGATTTAATAAGATAATCACTGATTTTTTATCAGTTTAAATCATAAAAAAATCAGTGTCATCTGCGTTCTATCTGTCTTCCACCTTTTCTATCCTCCATTTTATCGAATTTTTTGTAATTTACCGTCTATAAATTCTTAATTTTTAATTGCACAAACCCCATGAGTTACGACACCCTATCAGAAGCAATGAATGAGCTGAGGAAACAAGGTTATACCGAAGACTTCAACATTCAGCGTGATGCGTTGATTTGCAAAGACGGCACCTTAAAAATATTCCACGATGATTTTGTGATAGATAAGTTCTATCGCTTTGAAGGCGATAGCAACCCCGATGATGAAGCTATCCTATATGCTATATCATCACCCAAGAACCACGTAAAAGGTGTTTTGGTAAATGGCTATGGCATATCGGCTGAACCTATGGCAAGCGAATTGGTGGAGAAACTTAAAACGCACTAAGAAATAGAACGCTGATAACGCTGATTGAATAAGATAATCACTGATTTTATTTCATCAGTGCAAATCATAAAAAATCCGTGTCATCTGCGTTCCATTTGTATTTTTATATTAATAAATCAAACCTCATGGAAAGGAAAATAACCAAACACTACAGCAACGGAGAAGTAACTATAGTATGGCAACCGCATGTATGCATACACAGTGGTGTATGTTTCAGGGGCTTACCCGAAGTATTCGACCCGCGCCGCAGGCCTTGGATCGAACAGAATAGCAGCACTACCGATAAGATTGTTAACCAGGTTAAGCAGTGCCCTAGCGGCGCTTTGAGTATTACCTATGACAAGAAGTAATTGAATGCTTACCACTCTAACAATTAAGCCAGTAAGATACCTTCCTTTTAAAACAAGAGTATTTCGAAGCATAGTAGCAACCATTTGCTTCTTTGATGTACAAGAGCTATTCTTTTTAGCAATTGGATATTTTAAAGGCTTTGATAAGTATGTAATCGTAGGGTTTCCAATTCTTATAGTTCTATTTATTCCGCTATTCATTTTAAGTGAAGTTTGGGTACTTGACTCTGTTGTACTTGACAGCGCAAGAAAAACCATACGTGTGAAAACAAGAAGACTGGATAAATTAATTGATAAGGGAGAGCAAGACATTAATAACGGGCTCAAGATTACTACCTACGCCTCTTCTTATAGAAATTATGTATCAAATACGGTATTTGTTCCTTCACGATTATTAATTAGACGTGGGTGGAAGATAATTTGGGTTCAATATGTTGGATTATATAATGTAACCGATTGCTGGACTTACCAACTTTTTAACCAAATTAAAACGGAGGCAAATAAAATACAAGAAGCACCGGAAGCTGTTGTAAACTATAATGACAGTCCTTTAAATCCTTCGGAGACTTCGTTTTGATTAAGAAACGTCTTAAATGATACAATCCTCCCCTACCCCCTCCGGCGGGGGACAAAGACCCTAACGACTGACAACTATAGACTGATTAATTAATCTAGTTTAAGCACCAAAAGGGTATATAGGTAGTACCTTTGTATTGTAAAATTGACTAACGACTAATTACTTACGACTTATGACTACAATAGTGCACAAAGCAAACACAAGAGGCCATGCAGACCATGGCTGGCTGAACAGTTACCATAGCTTTAGTTTTGCCAATTACTATAACCCCGACAGGGTACACTTTGGTATGCTACGCGTACTAAACGACGATACCGTGGCAGCAGGAATGGGTTTTGGCGCACACCCACACGACAACATGGAAATTATAAGCATTCCGCTTGAGGGCGATCTGCAACATAAGGATAGCATGGGCACCGAGCAGGTTATACGCCATGGCGATGTGCAGGTAATGAGCGCAGGTAGCGGCATTACGCACAGTGAAATGAATGCCAATAAAGATAAAGCAGTTAAGTTTTTACAAATATGGGTGATTCCGAAAGTAGATAATGTGGTGCCACGTTACGGGCAAGTAACCCTACATGCTGAAGACAGGAAGAACAAACTGCAACAAATAATATCGCCTGAAGAAAATGCAACCAATTTGTGGATACACCAGGATGCGTGGTTCCATATGGGTA
This sequence comes from Bacteroidota bacterium, assembly GCA_013285655.1. GTDB lineage: Bacteria > Bacteroidota > Bacteroidia > JABEUT01 > JABEUT01 > JABEUT01. The sequence goes on along the minus strand of JABDHI010000028.1, from coordinate 9,952 downwards.
ACTTCGACAAGGGCCAAAAGGCAGATTATACCATAAAGAAAAAAGGTAACGGCTTATATGCCTTTATATTAGAAGGCGACTTTACCATTAACGGTGAAAAGTTAAACCGCCGAGATGGTATGGGCATAAGTGATACTGACAAAGTAAGCATTGAAGCTTCATCAGACAAGGCAGAGATTTTGCTGATGGAAATACCTATGGCGTAAAACGCCAATTAAGAATCTGAGGAAATCTGTGTAATCTGTGGTGAATAATTTTCACCGCAGAGTATGCAGAGAATGGCGCAGCTCTCGTGAATTCAATATTGAAAGAACAATTATGAACAAATACACGCTAAGAAAACATTCTGTGGAAATCTATTTGAGGTATGATTGATACTTGATTTTTTCACCACAGATTACTCAGATTTACACAGACGTTTTGTACCGTAATTTTTAATTCTTAATTTTTAATTTCTTTTTTTTCGGCTTCTCCTCCTCTACTACTCTTTCGAAATACTGGCCATTGAACTTATAAGTAATATGACTCTCGGTCATTTTGCCGCTTTCGGTTATTACAGGTATTTCAATGCTTTGGCTAGCTGAATCGTAGGATATACCATTATCAGAACCTGCATCACCCGATGCAACAATGTCATACTTATAACTGAGTTCGTTATGCAAACCAGTTTTGGTTTTAAATAAATGTACGGTATCGTTCAAGTGGTATTTCATTTTACCTTTTACTTTATTGCTATCAATGGCAAATACCTTAACACCTTCTTCGCGGTTAGTTGCGGTATACTTATTTACATACGTAGCCAAGTAATAGGTTTTAGTAGCAGTAACAAGTGTGTACATGTTATCGAAGAAAGCTTGAGCAGCTCCGGTTAATGAAGTATCAGCATGTGGCAACAGGCAAGAGTTTACTTTGCTACCCGTTTTGTATTGAAACACGGCTCGATAAAAGCGCCTAACCATATTATGCTGTTCTTCCCAAACATATATTCTAAACAGGCTATCATCCGACGACATAATGTTTACATCTTGCGCTTGCAACAGTTGAAAATCGGCAGTAAGGGTTACCGGGTATTTAGATGTATAGTAAAGCACACGGTTAGCAAGGTTAGTATCTACCGGTACTATTGGTGAAGAATACGGAGTCATGCTTGAATCGTGCAAAGGAGGTATAATACCGCCACCTTTCGGCATATCAATACCATATACCAATAGCATCGAATCATTATAGATGGCCCGCTTTTTAAAACAGTTTACCAAATCCTTTTCAATAGCCTTTTCGTCTTGTGCAAAGCAAGAAATACTCAATAAAGAAATGATGATGACTAGGAGGAGTGGTTTCATTACTCAAAGATAAAGAAAACAGAATTGTTTGAGCTCCGCAAACCCCAAACCCCTAAAGGGGCTTTAATTACATTACCGTTCCTGAGTCCCCTTTAGGGGGTTGGGGGTAATTAATAATTAGGCCTTTGCCTCGTTGCTGTTCTGCTCTTTTTCTTCAGGCAGGGTACCAAATACATGATCCCACATTCTGGATGTAACGCCATAATAGTCGTGATCGTTACCATAATGGTGCAGTGAGTGAGTTTGCTTAAGTTTTAACCAATATGGGTTTTTAGTATTGTAATGGTGTATTGCGTAGTGGGTCATATCGTATACCAAATAACCTGCTACAAAGCCCGAGAATACCGGAGCTAAATAAACACCGCCAAATATTACGTAGAACAAAGCATAAAATATTAAAGCCAATGGTATGCTAATGGTAGGCACCATTACCAAACGCTTGCTGTCTTTTGGGTAGTCGTGGTGCACGCCGTGCATTATAAAACTCATGCGTTCGCCAAATTTACCGGGGAAGTGTGTATGGAATACAAAACGATGCAATGCATATTCAGCAAAGGTCCACATAATAACACCGGCTACAAAAAGCGCCACTATATATAATGGTTGTATTTGCGTAACGAATGCTGCGCGGTACAAAAAGTAAAATACTACTGGCACATACAAAAACAGTGGTACAGACCAATGCACTCTCGAAAGCTTTTCGAGAAATGGGTTTTTAAACATGGTAATGGTCTCGTCCTTGTTTGAAACAAAATTCTTTGCCATTTTCTTTATATTTTAATTACAAAATTGACGTTTTTACAATAACCTTTTACTGAATTGAAGCATTAAATATACACCTAAATTTGTGAATGGAGAAATTGGAGCCAAAACAGCAGGGTTTACCGACACGAATTTCACCAATTACAATTAGTGGAATTCATATCGGATTAGTAATTAAACTACATTTATAAATCCAATTCTACTGCCTATGAAACGCATCCTGTTCCTCTTTTTTGCTGCTTTTCTTACACTTAGCCTCGACGCACAAACCCATTCGCCATTAACAATTACCCACCTTACCGGTAATATTTACATATATACCACCTGGCGCAAAATAGATGACGGCCCTTACCCATCGAACAGCATGTATTTGGTTACCAAAAGCGGCATTGTACTATTCGATACCCCCTGGGATACTACCCAGTTTCAACCTTTTATGGATAGCCTTGAGGCACGTTACCACAAAAAGGTATTGTTCTCTATATCTACCCACTTTCACGCCGATCGTACCGCTGCGTTAGACTTTTTGAAAAGCAAAGGTGTAAAAACCTATTCATCAAAAATGACTTACGACCTGTGTAAGGTACGTCACGAAAAACAGGCACAATATTACTTTACTAAGGATACTGCATTTACTATTGATGGTTATACTATCGAGGCTTTTTACCCCGGCCCGGGCCACACGCAAGATAATATTGTAATATGGTTGCCACGTGAAAAGATACTTTACGGAGCCTGTTTTGTAAAAAGCTACGCTACAGAAAGCATTGGCTTTACAGATGATGCTGACCTGAAAGACTGGCCAGCCAGCATACGTAAAGTAATGGCGCACTGCCCTAACCCTGTTTATGTTATCCCCGGCCATTTAGACTGGCAGAACAATACCAGCTTACAGCATACAATGGATCTGCTGACCAAACTGGGCTATAAGTAAATAACCAGAATACTATGGTAGTACTTTTTGATGGGGTTTGTAATATGTGTAACAGCTTCGTCAGGTTTTTAATTAAGCGCGATAAAAAGAACACGCTTCAGTTTGCATCACTGCAATCTGGGTATGGTAAAGCCTTGTTAGCGCATTATAAACTGCCGGCATCAACCCCCGAAACCGTAATACTGTATAACAACAAACAAATACTTACCGAATCAGACGCGGTTATTAAAATAGTGAGTTCGTTAAATGGTATTTGGAAAGCAGTATTGATATTTAAGATCATACCAGGTTTTATCCGCAACCCGTTATACAGATTAATAGCCCGCAACAGGTATACGTTATTCGGCAAACGAGACGCATGCCCCATTCCAACCGAGGCCGAAAAGAGCAGGTTTTTAGATGATTCGCCTTTCAGCTAAGGTGTTATTTTTTATTGCTATTCAATTTACTTAACTTTGTGTAGTAATACCCCGCATGTATGAAAACACTTTGTTACACCTTATTATTAGCCATCACCCTATTACTTGTTGGCACAAGCTGCAAAAAAACGGTTAATACTCCTAATGCAACTATGTCTGCAACAGTGAGTGGCAACAATCTAACATTTAGTGTTACCGTATCTAACTCAAACGGTGTTACTGTTATACAAGGCACCAGCAACACCTACAACCTAACTATAGTTTTAAAAACATTAAGCGCAGGTATCTATCCGCTGGGTGCACAGTCTACTACTTACTACGCTACCGTATCTGATAACTTCGGGAACAGCTATAGCACCGATGGTGCTAACACCGGGCAAATAACGCTTACACAAAACCAATCTAACACGTCGTTGTACAACGCCACTTTTTATTTTACCGCCAACGAAACTGCTCCCAACCAGGGTGGTGGTAACCTATCTGTTACTAATGGGTCGTTTAGTAATATTTAATTAATTCAATACTGCAAATTTCTATTGTAGTGTGATTTGGCACACCGGCGAAGCCCGCATGAGTTCCGTAAAAGATAGACGGGATACGAATAATTCTTTGTCCGCCAGCTGGCGGATGTCAAGCCCTAACATCAAATCTTCTCACCTCACGTGCCATGGCTTTTGTGCAATGGCAGTTTGCGTTAGGGATAGTAGCGAAAAGCCCGGAGTGAAGCGAGGACTTGCAGCGGATAGCCCGACCCGAGGCACGAGGGGAACGCCCAAAGAATTAAATAGAAATACGTTTTTAGGTTCAGTCTATAAATACCCCGCTAACTTATAAGAGATATACCCAAACCACTCATGGAAGAGGATCTCCCAATTTTCAATGGCCTTAAGATCGGGGATGAAGAGATAATCGAACGCAAATTTTACGGGGCCACCCTGCCTGTCGGTTGTATAGGGCAATGTAGCAATGCCCACTTTATTAAAACATCCAATTGAACGGCGCATGTGGTAACCTGATGTAACCAATATGTATTTACCATGCGGTGCAATACTATCTAACAAAGGTTTTGCAAACAAAGCATTTTGGCGTGTGTTTACCGAACGCGACTCGATAATAATATCGGTATCGGGTACACCTATTGACAGTAAATAGTTACGCACATGCGGAGCCTCCACGTTTTCGCCAACCAAACTACCCGAGCCACCATCTATAAGTAGTTTGCGAACCATACCTTTTTTGTAAAGCTCCAGTGCCTGAAACATGCGGTCTGCGCCATGATAAAACTGAATACGGGTATAACTGTCATCGTAATCGGTAAAGCCACCCAATACTATTGCTACATCATATTTGCCTTTAATGTCAGATTGTGGTATGGCAGGTATTTCCCAGGCAGTCATTACCCGGTCGGCTATAAAGTCGTTGGTAAATAAATAGAACACAACAATAGATGCAATTAGTAATTGTTTTTTTAGCGGTTGCTTTTTTACTAATACTGCTGCCAGCAACAAGCCAAACACCCAGCTAAGTGGCAGAATAAAAATGTTAAGTATTTTAGAAAAAATGAAAAACATATTCTCTCAAAAAAATTATTTCAACCTATCGACACGAATTTCACGAATTACTTATTTTGATTAGTAAGTATTTACTATGTTATATTCTATTTTCAATTAGTGTAATTCGTGTCTGTTTTCTTCATTATTCAACTTTAAACTAGCTTGTAGTTCTTATACTCACCCGGCCTCCATCCAAAAAGGCTTTGCGTAAGTTTAAAGAAACGTTCTTTTACGGTCAGTTTCTTTTTCTTCTCGTCATACATAAACTCCCAGTTCTTGGTCTTAATGCGGGGTTGCATAACCAATGGGTGCTGACCGGTAAATCGGGCTAACGATTGCACGGTTGCATAATCAAACTCGGTTGCATGGCCCACATTCTTATCGAGCCATTCATCTTCGTGCCACATTTTATGGTACGACTTTTGTTTGTTCTGCTGAAACTCGGGGTGCTTTACCCAGCCGTAATGATACACCGATGCACCTGATTGTTTTACATGCAATTTCTCTCCACCGTTCAATAAGTCTTCGTTGGTTGGTGGTGTTGCAAACTTGCGGAAGCCTTGCGCATCTTTATAAGATCGTATGTGTTTATCGTTGCGTATTACGCGTATATCGTTCTTGTACCATTGGTGCGAATCGCCCAGGTAATCGTATGAACCATAAAAATGTTTGTAGCTGAATAATAAACCATCCACGCTTTTATCGTCCTTCCATTTAAGCATGTTGGCTTTTATGGCATCACGGTCGTTCTCGTGCAATACTTCATCAGCTTGCAGGTAAATCAGCCAATCGGCATCGGCTGGTACCGCGTCTAAAGCCTTATTTGTTTCAATGGCTAATAGCACACCACCTTTGCGCAGCGAATCATCCCACACGCTTTCAACAATTTTTATTTTGTCGGTTGGTATGCTTTTAATAAGGTTCAGGGTATCGTCTTCCGATTTTCCTACACTCACAATCACCTCATCGCACAAGGGCAATAACGATGCCAGCGATTCCAATACCGGGTAATCGAGCTTTATAGCGTTACGTACAATAGTAAAGCCGACAACCTTCATGCTATTAAATACCGGTATAGGTTTGCGGGGTGATCTTTTTAAGTTCGGCTTTTACCTTTGCGCTCACCTTTAAGCCATCAATAAATTTGGTAATATGCTTTTGACTAATGGTTTGGTTGGTGCGTGTAAGTGCCTTTAATGCTTCGTAAGGGTTAGGATACCCTTCGCGCCTTAATATGGTTTGTATACCTTCGGCTACCACTGCCCAATTGCTTTCAAGGTCGTGTTCAATAGCTTCTTTGTTCAGCAATAATTTGCCAAGGCCTTTTAAAATAGACTTGTATGCAATTAACGAATGTGCAATAGGCACACCCAAATTACGTATTACGGTAGAGTCGGTCAAATCGCGTTGCAGGCGAGATACCGGAAGCTTAGCCGATAAATGTTCGAACACTGCATTTGCAATACCCAGGTTACCTTCAGCGTTTTCAAAATCTATCGGGTTTACCTTATGTGGCATTGCTGATGAACCAATTTCGCCTTCTTTTATTTTTTGTTTAAAATAACCCATCGATATATAGCTCCATATATCGCGGCACATATCAATATAAATGGTGTTAATGCGTTTCATGCAATCGCACAGGCCCGCAAGGTCATCGTAATGTTCTATTTGCGTAGTGTATTGCTGGCGGTGCAAACCCAGTTCGGTTACAAACTGGTTACCAAATTTCTTCCAGTCAGTTTTAGGGTATGCCACATGGTGCGCATTAAAGTTACCTGTTGCTCCGCCAAATTTGGCCGATACCGGCTGGCTTTCCAAATCATCTAATTGGTTAGACAAGCGTTCTACAAATACCATTAACTCTTTACCCAAACGTGTTGGCGATGCAGGCTGGCCATGGGTATATGCCAACATCGGTATTTTGGCCCAATCGTCGGCAAGGCCTTCAATGGTTTGCAGCAAGTCTTCCATAATAGGAAATATTATGTCTTCCATGCATTCTTTAAGTGCCAAGGGAACAGCTGTATTATTAATATCCTGGCTGGTAAGGCCAAAGTGAATGAACTCTTTGTATTGCGAAAGCTTCAGTGCGTCGAACTTTTCTTTTATAAAATATTCCACGGCTTTTACATCGTGGTTGGTAACACTTTCCAGTTCCTTAATACGCAATGCATCCTCGGGGCTGAACATTAAATAAATATCCTTCAGCTTATCGAACATAGGCTTTTTAATGCCCTTTAGTTGTGGCAGCGGAAGCTTACACAGTTCAATAAAATATTCCACCTCAACACGCACGCGGTATTGTATCAGGGCAAATTCAGAAAAATAGCCCGATAAGGTCTCGGTCGTTCTGCGGTATCTTCCGTCAACCGGAGAGATAGCTGTAAGTGGTGTAAACTCGTGTATATTTGACATTATATTTTCTTATAAAATTGCCCGACGAAGATAGTAAATTTGCGGTACTCATCCCCTGCCCTTCTCTATTGAACAGAGAAGGGGACAAATAGAAAAACAGAGCTTTATGAAAAAAACAGTAAGCCGTAATACAAAAACATACAAACAGTTTCAGTCGCTGCTCCCCTCTCTGCGGGTAGAGAGGGGCTTGGGGGTGAGTCATTTATTAAAAGCAATACTGGTATTAAGCGTACTCGCAATTACTGCCTGCTCAAACAACCACAGTGGTACCATTTCGGCATTTACGCCGCCACCACTTAACGCCCCTACTCCGTTCCGCATACTATCAGCTGCATTTAAGCAAGGCGATACCATACCTGCTCTTTACACTTGCGATAGCAGCAACATATCGCCCGAACTGCATTGGAACAACCCCTTTACCAACACAAAAAGCTTTGCCCTTATTGTCGATGACCCCGATGCACCGGTAGGTACCTGGGTACATTGGGTATTATACAACATTCCTGTTACCGACACCACACTACAGGCCCATGAACCAAAAGACACCATGCTAACCAACGGAACCCGCCAGGGTATTACCAGCTTTGGTACTGCAGGTTATGACGGCCCTTGTCCGCCGAGTGGTACGCACCGTTACTATTTTAAGATATATGCGCTTGATGAAGTATTGCCTTATCCGGCTGGGCTTACCAAAAAGCAGCTTCTTTCTGTCAGTAAGGGTCACATTCTTGCTGAGGCTGAACTTATGACTTATTATAAGAAGAGGTAGTTTTTTGTCATTCTGAGTGGAGCGAAGAATCTCTTCCTATTTACTTTCTTGGGCGTTCCCCTCGTACCTCGGGTCGGGCTATACGTTACAAGTCCTCGCTACGCTCCGGGCTTTTCGCTACTATCCCTAACGCAAACTACCATTGCACAAAAGCCATGGCACGTGAGGTGAAGAGGTTAAATGATAGGACTTGACACATAGATGCAAAGGATTGTGCCAAGACCAAGTTTAATAATTTGCTGGCGTTGAGATTGCTTCGTGCCTCGCAATGACGAAAATGTGCTTTATAACCACTAATTGAAAAAAAATTAGTTTTGCAAAAAATATTGAACATGAAAAATGTAGCGGTAATAGGATCAGGAACAATGGGCAACGGCATAGCCCACACATTTGCACAAAGCGGTTACCAGGTAGCCCTTATAGATATATCGGCTGATGCGCTGGACAGGGCCATTGCTACTATTGGCAAAAACCTCGACAGGCAAGTTGCTAAAGGCACCATTACCGAAGCCGACAAAGCCACTACATTAAAAAATATTACCACCCATACCGAATTGGCTAAGGGTGTTATTGGTGCTGAGCTTGTTGTAGAAGCCGCTACCGAAAACCCAGAAATAAAATTCAAGCTCTTTCGCGATTTGGATAACCATTGCGCACCAACAACTATATTGGCAAGTAACACCTCATCTATATCTATCACCAAAATTGCGGCGCAAACAAAGCGATCGGATAAAGTGATTGGTATGCACTTTATGAATCCCGTTCCGGTTATGAAACTGGTTGAGGTTATACGTGGCTACAACACATCAGATGCTGTTACTACCTTAATTATGGACCTCAGCAAAAAGCTGGGCAAAATACCTACCGAGGTTAACGACTACCCTGGCTTTGTGGCTAACCGCATACTTATGCCTATGATAAACGAAGCTATCTACAGCTTGTTTGAAGGCGTTGGGGGCGTTAATGAAATTGATACCGTTATGAAACTGGGTATGGCCCACCCTATGGGCCCGCTGCAACTGGCCGATTTTATTGGCTTAGATGTGTGCCTGTCTATATTACGTGTATTACACGATGGCTTAGGCAACCCTAAGTATGCTCCTTGCCCGCTGTTGGTTAACATGGTTACGGCAGGCGACCTGGGTGTAAAATCGGGTATGGGGTTTTATAAGTACACCGCCGGCAGCAAGGACTTAGTTCTGGCTCCGAGGTTTGCTTAAGGATTATATTAGATAAACAGAAAGCCCCATTATTGGGGCTTTTTTATTTAATCACAACCACCTGAAAATGAACCCCGAATACTATTCTGTTACCAGGTTTCGTTATAGTATATAGATAACCACAAAGCAATATGGAAGTAGCACAGGAAATAAAGCCCGATAAAGAAGAAAGCGTAAAGTTGGTATATGAACAGTATGCACAAAAGCTACTGACCTATGCCACCCGCACCTGGAACCTGGAAAAAGACACGGCATGGGACCTTATATACAAAACCATATATAAGGTAGTAGAAGTAAAAGACAATTACCAGTTTGAAACCGAACAAAAATTTGCATCCTTTATTTTTAAAATATTCATTAATAAGATCCGTGATCATTTTAGGAATACTAAAACACAACCGAAGGCGATAGATAACGCCGAGCTGAACGACCGCATTATAAATAATCAGCCTGCTACATCGGGCACCAGGAAAGAAAGTAATAACCCTGCACTTAAACTATTGCAAGCCGAACTTGATAAACTGGAAGACTGGCAGCGGG
>JABDHI010000027.1 GCA_013285655.1 Bacteroidota bacterium | reverse complement strand
CAAAATCATGCGGTGTTGGTGAAAGATGCTTTGGGCGATGTACACATTATTACCCGTCAGGATATAGTAGAGGCTCTTTGCTAATTAGCCTGAGGAGAATAGTGAGTATGGGTTCTGAATTAAAGCTTTTTAGTTTTACATAGAAGAAAAATGGCTACCCTGCTTCAAAACATAATTGATCCTCAGTCATTCTCAATATTGTCTTTTAAGGACAGGCAAAAAAGGCGTTTATTTAATGGCGGTAGCCTAGCAGGTGCTTTCTTCTGCCTATTCTTTTCTGTTATTTCGTTTATTACAAAACTCAACTGGTTAGCATATCTCACTGGTGCCGATATGTTCATACTGCTTGGTGGAGTATGGCTCACTAACATGGGCTTTTTCACATTAGCGCGCCATACATCATTCAATTCGTCAATGCTACTTTTTATTGGCCTTAACTATTTCTACGGCACCCTAACCCATACTGAAATATACTTATTCATGTACCCGGTCATCGCCATCTTTATGTTCGATGATAAAAAAAGCATATTTGGTTATTGCATTTATTTCATGGCCGTTTTTCTTTTGTGCCTTTACCTGCAAAATAATTTTACGGGAACTTATGGAGGAGATACAACAGAGGTGAGAAAGTTTACGGTATTCAATTACCTATTCGCCTTTGGTATGATTGTATTTATGGTGTATGCCTTTAAATCAGAAAACCTGGAATACAGTCAAAAAATAGCGGAACAAAAACGTGCTATAGAAGAAAAGAATAAAGAGATTACAGATAGTATTAACTATGCTAAACGAATACAAGACTCGCTGTTAACGCCCCATACTGTTTTGAATGGCTATTTGAAAAACAATTTTCTTTTCTTTCAGCCAAAGGATATTGTGAGCGGTGATTTTTACTGGATGCACCCTGTTTCAGATTCTGAGGTACTAATTGCGATAGGAGATTGCACGGGACATGGTGTTCCAGGGGCTTTTGTAAGCAGCATTTGTATAAATAAATTAAATGAAGCGATACAAAAGACTTCCTCTCCGGGTAAAATACTGGAGAATGTTAACAGGGAAATAAAAATAAATTTCGGACAAACAGGCAATGAAAACATAAGAGACGGCATGGATATTATACTTTGCCATTTTAATACTGTTACACATAAATTAAAATATGCCGGAGCTAACAGGCCCTTATGGATATTGAAAAACGGAGCTCTGTCAGCTGAAAACTCATTTATGGAAATAAAGGCTGACAAAATTTCAATTGGCGGGTTTACAGAAGGCAATCAACAATTTACCGAGCATAACATAGATGTGCAACCAGGTGACACTATTTACCTGTTTAGCGATGGCTTCGCTGACCAGTTTGGTGGCGAGAACGGAAAAAAAATGACAACTAAAAGGTTTCGGGAATGGGTAATTAGTAATAATAATTTACCTGTTGTGGAAATTGGGGACAAGATGAAAGCAAGCTATTATGCATGGAAAGGTAAGCATGAACAAATAGATGATGTAACCGTATTGGCTATAAGAGTATGAAAAGAAATTTCAAGGATCAGATGGGCCTTGATGTAGCTATTGAATGGCCACCGAAACGAATAATATCTCTTGTTCCTTCGCAAACCGAATTGTTATATTCATTAGGGCTTACTGATGAAGTAGTGGGTATAACCAAGTTCTGTGTCCATCCTGATGAATGGTTCCATTCGAAGCAACGCATTGGAGGAACCAAGAAACTAGATTTCGAAAAGATTGCAGCCCTTAAACCCGATTTAATTATTGGGAATAAAGAAGAGAATGAAGAAGCCCAGATAAAACAATTGATGCAGGAATATCCTGTTTGGATGAGTGATATTCATAACCTCGATCAGGCATTCGGAATGATAAACAGCATAGGAGAGATTAGCAATAGGCAAGATAAAGCGACTGCTCTCATTAATGATATTCAAAAGGAGTTTGAAAAATTGAAGCAGAACAAAAAGGGGTTATTGGGTGCAGCCTATTTTATTTGGCGCCAACCTTATATGGTTGTAGGGCACGATACCTTTATAAGTGATATGATGGCTAAATGTGGATTTAAGAATCTACTTGAAGAAAAAGCCGTAAGGTATCCTGAGGTTAGTGAAGACGAACTAAAGAAGTTTAACCCGGATGTAATATTACTTTCTTCTGAGCCTTTCCCTTTCTCCGCTAAGCATATAGCGGAGTTTCAGCAAATATGTCCTGAAGCCAAAATAGTGTTGGTTGATGGGGAATATTTCTCCTGGTATGGCTCCAGGTTATTAAGTGCACCTGCTTATTTTGCAAAAGTGCTGGTTGAGTTGCAATAATCTGTAAATTTGACTGTTGTAAGCTAATTATGACAAAAGGCAAATACTACTCTTTACTCGTATCGTTTATTGTTCTGTTAGCAATACCTGTATATGGCCAAAAGGTTGGCTTAGTACTTAGCGGTGGTGGTGCCAGCGGCATTGCTCACATAGGCGTAATAAAGGCACTTGAAGAAAACCATATTCCTATAGATTATGTTACAGGCACCTCAATGGGTGCGTTTATTGGTGGCCTTTATGCTGCAGGCTATACACCAAAACAAATGGAGGAGTTGGTTACTTCTAAAGAGTTTAGCGAAATTGCAACCGGTGTAATTAATGGTAAATACGCCTACTATTTTAAGCAAGGCTCGCTTGAAGCTTCATGGATAAACTTCCATTTTTCACTAGATACTACCCTTATTACCAGCCTACCTACTCAATTGGTTTCACCAGTGCCTATCGATTTTGCTATCATGAAGTACTTCACCTCAGCATCGTCAGCTGCTTCTAATAAGTTCGATAGCCTTTTTGTACCGTTCCGTTGCGTAGCTTCTGATATAGTTGATAAGAAGTCATACATATTCGACAGAGGGAATTTGGGACAAGCTGTTAGGGCCTCCATCTCTTATCCGTTTTACCTTAAGCCTATATCAGTAAATGGTAAAATGTTGTTTGACGGTGGAATGTATAACAACTTTCCGGCAGACATTATGCAAAAGGATTTTAACCCGGAAATAATAATTGGCAGCAATGTATCGGGTAATATTCAACCACCATCTGACGACAATATTCTATCGGTGATAAAGAACATGCTTATGACCAAGACCAATTATTCATTGCCGGGTAACGGCATGATTATAATACCGGATGTGGAAGCAGGAATTCTAACAGCGAATAACCCAAAGGCTTTAATCGATAGCGGGTATGTTGCTACACTAAGGCAAATACCTGCTCTCTTGAAAATGATAAGTAGAAGAGAAAATGAGACTGAATTACAAAAACGACGTGAAGATTTTGAAAAGAAAGAGCACCCGATGATATTTAACAAGTTGGTTTTTCATGGGCTGAATATGCACCAGGACCAATATTTAAGAAGCGTAATTTTCGGCAAAGAAAAAACCTTATCCATTGATAAAATAGCCCCCGGTTATTTTAAGGTTGCAACTGATCAAAACATACACAGCACTTATCCATTAGCTGATTATAATGATACTACAGGTTATTACAAGTTGGAGATGTCGGTTAAGCGCGAAAAGCATTTCCAGGTTGGTTTTGGAGGTGTAGTTTCAAACCTACCAATAAGTGAAGGATATGTAGGGCTGCAATATAATTTATTAGGAAGCGAAGAAGTTCAACTAAATGCCAACACATATTTTGGCAAACTATATACTTCGGTTCTGGCTTCAGGCCGCATCTACCTACCTACCTCGGTGCCTATATATTTTGAGCCTGCAATTATATACAATCGTTTCGATTATTTTACCAGTAGCACGGCCTTTTTTGAAGATGTATTGCCTCCCTATCTAATACAATACGAAGGCTTTGGCAAAGTAGATATGGGCCTTCCAATAGGAGGATCATCTAAACTGATTCTGGGTGGCAGTTATACCAATATTAACAGCACCTATTTCCCCACCAGTAATTTTAATTCGAGGGATACAGCAGATCAAACCAAGTTTGGGGCTGCCACGGGATATATAAGGTTTGACATGAATACGCTTAATGATAAGCAGTACGCCACAACAGGGCATCGTTTACAAGCACATGTTCAATGGATAGCAGGTACCGAACAATATTATCCCGGCTCTCTTGAAACAAAAAAGGATACTATTGAAAAGCAACATAACTGGTTACAGGCTAAACTTAGTTTTGATGAGTATTTTGTAGGCAAAGGACTAATTCGATTAGGCATATATGCTGAAGGCGTTTATTCAAATACATTTTCATATGGTCATGCATTACAAACCTATTTCAGCAACTACTATGCCACGGCTTTAATGGCACCGGCCTTTCAACCTACCCCCGAAATGCAAACAATGTTTTTGCCTAAGTACAGAGCATTTAATTATGCAGCCGGTGGACCTAAGGTGATTATAAGCTTTCTTCCGAAATTCGATCTGCGTTTCGAGGGATATATATTCTTGCCATATCAGGCTATACAAAACTCCAACAATACTGCCGTATATGGTGTTCCGTTGGCAACCAAACAATATGTAGGCATGGCGGCACTTGTTTACCATTCGCCAATAGGCCCTGTAAGTGTAAGTATCAATTATTTTGATGACTCACCCCTTGTCGCAGATAAACTTACAGTGCTTTTTCATGTTGGGTTTATTATATTTAATGAAAGGTCAATTAATTGATTTAATGGGTATTTATGAATAAGGTTGTTAAGGCGCACCTTGCCCTATTAGGGGTTAATGCCATATATGGCGCTAATTTCAGTATCGCCAAGTCTGTTATTGGTCACGATATTCAACCATACGCATTAGTATTGCTTCGCGCTGTATTCTCTATGGTTCTGTTTTGGGCAACAAGCTTTTTCTTTCCTAAAGAAAAAATAGAAAGGAAAGATTTTATTAAACTAATGCTGTTAGGTGTTTTTGGCGTAGCTCTTAATCAATTAATGTTCATCAAAGGACTTTATGAAAGCAAACCCATCAATGCTTCAATTATAATGATACTCAACCCCATATTTGTTATTATTCTCGAAATACTTTTCCTCAAGGAAAAACTACCCCCAATCCGGCTGGCAGGCATTGTTTCCGGAACCATTGGTGCATCACTCCTTTTACTTTTTGGCAAGGAAATATCGGTTCATCAGGGCGATATTATGATATTGATCAATTGCATTTCGTGGGCTATATATATGGTTATGGTTAAGCCACTCATGGTTAAGTATCGCACTACTACTGTGGTTAGGTGGGTTTTTGCTTTTGGTGCCCTATATGTGCTGCCTTTCGGCTGGCCCGAATTGCAACTGTTTAATCCTCATGCGGTTAGTCTTACTGCATGGTTTTGTATTGCTTATGTTATTGTTGCCAGCACTTTTATAGCTTATTTTTTTAATACATATGCGTTGGCAGAACTTAGCCCCTCTATTGCCAGCACCTACATATACCTGCAACCACTTATTGCTGCGGGTATTGCAGTAAGTATGAAGCAGGATAGTATCGATACCCGAAAGGTGTTATCGGCAGTGTTTATCATATTTGGTATTTATTTGGTAGGCCTTAGCCGGAAAAAGAAAAAATCGGAAGAATTGGCCGAACAGGTTACCACTAGGTAAATCTGCCCTCTATTATTATATTTGAAAAAAATTAGCATATGTTACAATCAATGACGGGCTTCGGTAAAACATCGGGGCAAATAGGTGGAAAAACAATTGATGTGGAGATTCGTTCTCTGAACAGCAAGCAACTCGACCTTAATATGCGTTTGCCTCACTCGTATTATGCAATAGAACCTGAAATTCGCACACTTATTCCAAACTTACTCGACAGAGGTAAAGTAGATCTGTACATTAACATTGCAGGAACCGAGAACAAGAGTAAGATATCGCTTAACAAGGCGGTAGCAAAAGAATATGCCAAAGAATTCAAGTCTCTTGCTAAAGACCTTAATGAAAAAGACATACAGTACCTGCCATTAATATTACGGATGCCCGATGTATTTAAGTCGGAAGAAAAGGCTGAAAAGAAAGAACTTGAGGCAGTGTTAGCTTTGGTACGTAAGGCAGCCGAACTTGTTACTAAATTCAGGCAGCAGGAAGGGAAGTCACTTAGGAAAGACATTGAGTCGCACTTGGCAGTGATTGAAGGGAATGAAAAAAAGATTGCTAAAATGGATTCTTCACGAATTGAAAAATTAAGGGAACGCTTATTGGCCAAAATAAATGAAGGCGTGAGCGGCCGCAATGTAGATATGAACAGGTTCGAACAAGAGATCATATATTACATTGAGAAGTTTGATATTAATGAAGAAAAAGCGCGTTTACGTACCCATTGCAACTATTTCCGCACAACTATGAATGAGCCTAATGGCGGCAGAAAGCTTGGCTTTATAGTTCAGGAAATAGGCCGGGAGATAAATACCATTGGGTCTAAAGCCAATGACGCAGAAATTCAGAAACATGTGGTAGAAATGAAAGATGAACTTGAAAAAATAAAAGAACAGTTGCTGAACATATTATGAGTATTGTTTCATCAGGTAAATTAATTATAGTTGCAGGCCCATCGGGTACAGGTAAAACCACCATTGTAAGGCATTTGCTTGGCGTTTTTCCACGTTTGGCTTTTTCAATATCTGCCTGCAGCAGGCCTATGCGCCCTAACGAACGTGAAGGGGAAGATTATTATTTCCTTACACAAGAACAGTTTAAAGAAAAAATAAGCAAGGGCGACTTTATAGAATGGGAGGAAGTATACCCCGGTAGTTTTTACGGCACATTGCGAAGCGAGGTTGAAAGGCTATGGAAAGCAGGAAGGCATGTAATATTCGATATTGATGTGAAAGGTGCACTCAACCTTAAAAAACATTTTCCTGAACAATCTATTACCATTTTCATACAGCCTCCTTCGGTTGAAACATTAATGCAACGATTAAAGGACAGAAATACCGAATCTCCGGGAATATTGGAGCAACGTATAGGTAAAGCTAACCTGGAATTATCGTTCGCACCGCAGTTTGATAAGATGGTATATAATATTGAATTGGATAAAGCTTTTAAAGAATCTGTAGACATTGTAAGTAATTTTTTAGGCGATAAGTAAAGCAGATGATATCTAAGAAAACAAAATATGCAATGAAAGCTTTAGTAGCCCTGGCGCGTAATGGCGACAATGGCTCTATGACTATAATGGAAATTGCGGAACAAGAAAAGATACCGAAGAAATTTTTGGAAACCATATTGCTCGATTTGCGCAAACAAGGCATATTAAAGAGTAAGATCGGTATTGGTGGCGGTTACTATTTATTAATGAAACCAAAAGACATAATATTGGCTCGTGTGCTCCGTGGTATTGATGGTCCTATTGCTATGCTACCGTGTGTTAGTTTGAATTTTTACGAACGTTGCGAAGATTGTACGGATGAAGTTACTTGTGGCATTCGCCAAACCTTTATAGAAGTGCGCGATGCCACACTTAAAATACTTTCTGAAACTACTTTGGCAGATATTTTGAAGAAGGAAGACCGTCTTAAAGCATTGAAAATCAAGAAAAAATAACTGATTCTAAAAAATATCTCTTAAAATCTACTAAGTATATAGATAATATATATATTTGTGCCCTCAAACAAAAAAATCAACGATGAGCAAGCCAGCAATAACCTGCCCGGTATCGGCAGAAAAAGTGAACGAGAACATAGCAAGGGTAGTAGCCTTCTTTATCATATTAGTAGTTATAACAGGTACTTACTTTAAATTGCCTATACTAATAGCGGTACTTGCCGCTGATTTCTTTTTGAGAGCATTTACCAATGGCAGGTATAGCCCACTTAAGTATTTAGCCCGTCGCTCTTCTGATTATTTGGGACTCGAAGAAAAGTCAACCGATGCTGCGCCTAAAAAATTTGCTGCCGGTATAGGTCTGGCGTTCAGTATTGGTATTGCAGGTCTATTATGGTTTCACTACGATTTAGCGGCTTATTTATCAGCGGGGGTATTGCTTATATGCGCAGGGCTTGAAAGCTTTAAAGGGTTTTGCCTGGGCTGTGTTATTTACACTTTCCTTTTTTTACCGTTTTTATCAAAAGCAAATTCATCAACAAATCAATAAATTCTATTAACCTTAAAAACTAAACAACCAATGGCATTAAGACTCGGAGACATTGCGCCAGATTTTACAGCGCAGACCACAGAAGGTCAAATCAAATTTCATGAATGGCTGGGCGATAAATGGGGAGTACTCTTTTCGCATCCTGCTGATTTTACACCTGTTTGCACCACCGAACTGGGCAGAGTAGCTAAACTCAAACCTGAGTTCGATAAGCGTAACACCAAAGTTATTGCATTGAGTGTTGATCCTATACAGAGCCATGAGGCATGGGTACACGACATTAACGAAACCCAAAAGACAACCGTCAACTTCCCAATTATTGCTGACCCTGACTTTGTGGTGGCTAAATTGTATGATGCTATTCATCCCGAAGTATCTGACAAGTTTACCGTCCGCTCTGTATATATTGTAGGGCCCGATAAAAAGATCAAGCTTATTATTACCTATCCTGCTTCTACCGGAAGGAACTTCGATGAGATCATTCGTGTATTAGATTCATTGCAACTTACTGCTAACTATAGCGTAGCGACCCCCGCCGACTGGAAGTTTGGCGAAGATGTGGTTGTATCTCCGGGCATTAAGACGGAAGATATTGCAGCCAAATTCCCGAAAGGACATAAGGTTATTAAGCCTTACTTGCGCACTACACCACAGCCAAATTTGTAAGTAACAAGTGTTTTTTTTGTTTTTGTTTAATACAGCAGTCGAAAGGGCTGCTGTATTTTTTACTTCTTTCAACTTTATCGTGTCACAATTTTCACCTAAATTGATACAGATAGAATTGTTATCAACAAAAAGAAAATTTAATAGTGCTTTCCATTTTTAAAACCTTACATTTGGTAAATAACATTCATACACATGCTTACAAAAGAATTTAATGCATTACCCCTGTCAGAAAGAAGCAAACTTATATTTGGCCAAGGCAAGCTTATTGACATTTACCAGGACCACGTAATGCAGAAAGGATTCTATTATAAGCTTAATGACCTTAAGGTGGATGTTATTTACGACAAGGTGCGCAACCGCCTGCTCGATATTACTGCATGGGAAAACTTGGTTGACAGGACTGCTTTCCCTAAGACCTCGGTAGCTTAGTTCTTAGCGGCAAATTCTTAATATATTATTAGGTAAGATTGCTTCGTTCCTCGCAATGACGAACCTATACCAAGCTGTGCCCCGTCATTTCTTTTGGCTGTTCTATACCCATAATTTTTAAAACTGTAGGAGCAATATCAGCCAACCGGCCTTCGGTTACTTTTGAACAATCTTTATCTATCACAATACAAGGCACAGGGTTAGTGCTGTGAGCAGTGTTAGGTGTTCCATCGGTATTTATAGCACGGTCAGCATTACCGTGGTCAGCAATAATAATAAATGAATACCCTTGCGGTAATCCAGCCTCAATTACTTTTTGTAAGCATGTATCAATAGTTTCGACTGCTTTTACAATAGCAGTATATACGCCGGTATGGCCTACCATATCTGGGTTAGCAAAGTTCAAGCATACAAAATCTACTTCGCCTTTCTTAAGCTCGGTTACAATTGCATCAGCTATCCCTAGGGCACTCATTTCAGGTTGCAAATCGTACGTCGCTACTTTGGGTGAAGGAACCATAATCCGACTCTCCCCCTTAAATACATCTTCTCTACCCCCTGAGAAAAAGAAGGTAACATGTGGATATTTTTCTGTTTCTGCAATACGTATTTGTGTTTTACCGGCATTGGCCAACACCTCACCTAATGTCATTTTCAAATCATCTTTATGATACAGTACCTTAACGTCCTTATACTTTTCATCATAGGTTGTCATGGTAATATAATCAAGCCGAATGGTCTTCATTCCATGTTCAGGCATATCTTGCTGGGTAAGTACCTGTGTAATTTCGCGGCAACGGTCAGTGCGGAAATTGAAGCATATCACCACATCATCTTCCATAATACGCGGCATCATATTACTTTCAATATCCACTATTGCAACCGGCCTAATGAATTCATCAGTAACGCCTTCAGCATACGATTCTTTTATTGCAGCAAGTGCATCGGTGCTCCGTCTGCCGTTACCATGAACCAGTAAATCGTAAGCTAGTTTTACACGCTCCCAACGTTTATCCCTATCCATTGCATAATAACGCCCTATAACCGACGCAATTTTAGCCGGACCATTGGCAATATGTTTGCTCAATGTTTCCATAAACTTCAATCCGCTTTGCGGGTCAGTGTCACGCCCATCAGTAAAAGCATGTATATATATCCCCAGACATTTATTGGCAATAGCTATATCGCTCAAAGCCATCAAGTGGCTTAAATGAGAATGCACCCCACCATCAGACACTAGGCCCATTAAGTGGATATTCTTCTTATTCTTTGCCGCATATTGCAAAGCTTCAACCAGAACAGGATTCGTATCTAACACGTGACTTTCTACATCTTTACTTATACGTACCAGATCCTGATATACAACCCGGCCAGCGCCAATATTTAAATGCCCTACCTCTGAATTACCCATCTGGCCATTTGGCAGTCCCACGTCTTCACCTGAAGTACGTAATGTTGAATGCGGATATTGTTTGTATAAACTATCTACAAATGGTGTACGTGAATTTGCAATCGCATCCGATTTCGATCCATCACCAATGCCCCATCCATCTAATATTATAAGGGCTACTTTCTTTTTTTCTTTCATAGTTTGCAATTCTAAACTGTTTCTAAAACAACTTCAAATATACTTCCACAAGGAATATTTTCTTTTACTATTAAAGTACCGTTATGTTTTTTTACAAAATAATCTACTAAATACAAACCTAATCCAGTGCCCTTGTAACCTGTCGACGAACCCATACGGTAGAACTTCTGAAATATTTTTCGGCGTTCATCCATTGGTATACCAAGGCCTTGATCCTTTATGTACAATATTGTTTTATTTTCATTTTTTTTTAACTCAACGGTTACAGGTTTATCCTTGGGGGAATATATCAGTGCATTCTCTACCAGGTTATTTACCACCGAATTAAATGCCCAAAGGTCTACTTTAGCATAAATGCCACTTTCTATATCTTCAATAATATCGCGATGCGGATGCGCACGTAACAATTTATTGATCCCATTCCTTAGTGCTTCCGATATATTTATTCTTTCTGGATATATAGGCACTTCCCCATTATCTATTCGGGCAGCCATCAAAATCTTTTCCAATAGTTGGTCAAGTCTGTCTGTTTCCTCTAATGCATTACTCAAAGCGAGTTGCTGTTGCTCGGCACTCAGGTTGCGCTTCAATAAGGTTTCTATCTGCAAGCGCAGGGACGCCACCGGCGACTTAAACTCATGGGTAACAGAATGTAAAAAAGTCTTTTGCCTTGCCAATAGCTCTGATTCCTTTTTAAATGCCTTGCGTACCTGAGCAATACCTATGAGCATAAGCAGTAAAAACACACTGCCCTCGCCCATTATCATATAATACTTAGCTACTAATTGCCTATGAAGCGCTTCTTTTGCCAAATCACTGAGGTTAGGGATAGAAAGATGCTGGGCATATATCTCCCTGCTTTGTTCAGCCATGTGGTATGTCCACCATAAAAACTGTACCAGCACATATATTACCAATATGTAAAATATGAGCAGGGCTCGGGAATATTGCTTATTGGGTTTCAACCAGTTCTTAATTATACTTCAAAGATATATATAATGAATGTTCGGAATATGACAACCCTCATGCATATCACCTATATTCATAGGTCTATTATATTTGCAGGCCTTGAACTAACGATTATGCAGAAAATTAAGCTTGGTATACTCCGCGAAGAGAAAGTTCCACCTGAAAAACGTGTGGCATTTACTCCATTGCAATGTAGTGAACTATTACGTACTTATCCTCAATTAGAGATATTTGTGCAGCGTTCAAATACACGCTGTTACACCGATGCTGAGTACAAATCGTTTGGCCTCACCTTAACAGACGACCTTAGCCATTGCGATATTTTAATGGGCCTTAAAGAAGTACCTATTGATAAGATAATTGAAGGCAAGAAGTATTTCATTTTTTCGCATACTATTAAAAAGCAGCCTTATAATGCTAAGATGCTTAAGGCAATGCTTGCAAAAAAGATACAATTAATAGATTACGAGTGCCTTACCGACAAAGAACATAACCGCATTATAGGTTTTGGCCGTTATGCAGGTATTATAGGTGCTTATAATGGTGTTTTAGGCTATGGCAAGCGCTATAACCTGTTCGATATAAAACCGGCACATCAATGCCGCGATAGGGAAGAACTGGAAGAAGAACTAGAACGTGTTCGCCTGCCTAATATGAAGATATTGGTTACCGGTGGCGGGCGTGTAGCCAATGGCGTAATAGAAACACTGGGGATGCTAAAGATCCGTAAAATAACTCCTTACGAATTCTTGCATTGTTCATACCGCGAACCGGTTTATTGCCAGCTGCACTCTAAAGATTATTACCAGGCAAAAGATGGTTCTTCATGGAACTCTAAAGATTTCTATTCACATCCAGAGAAATATTTTTCGACCTTTTTACCTTATACCAAAGAATGCGACCTTTTAATTACCGCTCATTTTTGGGATGTGAATGCACCAGTACTTTTCACCAAAGATCAGATGAAGGTTTCTAATTTCCATATTAGCGAAATAGCCGACATTACCTGCGATATAAATGGTTCGGTGCCAAGTACGCTTAAAGCAAGCACCATAGCTGAGCCTTTTTACGGATACAACCCGCTTACAGAACAGCTTGATATTCCATTTAGTAAGAATTCGATAACTATAATGGCGGTTGATAACCTGCCTTGCGAATTACCACGTGCTGCATCTGAAGATTTCGGAAAAGAACTTATGGATAGGGTAATACCATCAGCCTTTATTGAAGATACAGAAGGCATTATAGAGCGTGCCTCTATTTGTAAGGACGGCAAACTCACAGAACATTATAAATACTTAACCGAGTACTCGGCTTAAAATTTCAGAAAACTTCTTGATTCTTTTACGGCAATAAAAAACCGGCGCCCAACCAAAGGCGCCGGTCCGTATTAACCCGATATTAACCTTAATTACATAACTCCACCTCAGTCGACATTATCGTGCAAGAATGAATTGTTCTGACGCAACTCTCCTTTATTTCCTTCTCCTTCCGAAAGCGTAAATCTCGAAACATTAGACTCTGAAGAATGTGGGGTATCACCCAATTCTACATTTCTCCGTTTATATGCAGGTTCGTTTTCCATTTCATTTAAAGCACCAGGAGTTTTAAGCTTGTAGCTTAATTGCTTGAGTTTCTCAATCCTTTCTTGTGCTTTCTTCCTTTGCTCCTCACTAAATACAGGATCACTCATTTCCACTCTTTCTTCCTGAGCTGGTTCCTGGAACGAGCTAGGTATTGGTGGAGGAGTCATCATTGAAGGAACCGAAGCATTTACATTTTCCCATGGCTTGTTGTTTACTTCAAACTCAACTGTTTTTTCATTGGTTGTTTCAGTTGGCTTAATAAACGGCTCAAAAGTCTTTTTCTCTTCTTGTACAGGCGCTTCATTAACCATAGGCTTAACTTCCGCAGCAGGTTTCATTTCAACAGCTGGTTTTGCTTCTTCATTCAAATTGAACATAAGCCTTGGTGCAGGAGGTGCTGCAGATACCATTGGGTTGGTTTGAGCTACATCATCCAGGCGGCGAATGATCTTTTCCACTTTCTTTTCAGCAAATGTGGTTACTGGGTTAGCGCTGAAACCGGTTGCAATAAGTGTAACATTAACCTTGTTGCCTAATGTTTCATCAATACCATAACCTTTAATGATATCAGCGGTTTGGCCGGCTGCCTCTTGCAGGTAGTCAGTAATTTCGCCAAGTTCATCCATGGTAATGTCATCGCTGCCACAGGTAATGTTAAGCAACACATAACGCGCACCGCGTATATTATTATCATTAAGTAATGGAGAAGCAAGAGCCATTTCAACTGCTCTGAGTGCCCTGTTATCGCCTTCAGCTGATGCTGAACCCATAATAGCTACTCCGCTTTCTTTCATTACAGTTTGTACGTCTGCAAAGTCTAAGTTAACATGCAGGGTAACAGTAATGATCTCTGCAATGCTCTTAGCAGCAATATTCAATATATTATCGGCATGTGCAAAGGCTTCACCCAACTTAAGGTTACCATACATTTCACGCAACTTGTCGTTATTAATGATCAGTATAGTATCTACATGCTGGCGAAGTTCTTTCAACCCTTCTTCTGCCTGTATCTTTCTCTTCTTTCCTTCGAACATGAATGGCACAGTAACAATGGCCACAGTAAGTATGCCCATTTCTTTTGCAGCTTGTGCAATTACAGGTGCAGCACCTGTTCCTGTTCCGCCACCCAAGCCGGCAGTAATAAATACCATTTTAGTATTATTACCTAAAATTTTCTTAATCTCATCAATGCTCTCTAAGCCTGACTTCCTTCCTACTTCAGGAAGTGAGCCTGCTCCCCTACCTTCGGTAAGGCCCGAACCTAATGCAATTTTAATTGGCACCGGGCTAATGTCGAGCGCTTGTTGATCTGTGTTACATACCACAAAATCTACGCCTTTTATTCCTTGGCGGTACATGTGGTTAACGGCATTGCTGCCTCCCCCTCCTACTCCTATCACCTTGATGATAGAGGATTGGTCTTTCGGTAAATCAAAGTTAATCATAACTGGTTGTGTTTTAAGGTTATTATTTAGGTTTTACGTGTTTCCTGTTTTGTTTTTGAATTATTTATTTTGTCTTTCTACATCTTCGTCAAAGAACTTAGTTGCTCCGCTGAATATCCGGTCCATAAAGCCGCCTTTTTTCTTTTGCTTTGAGTGTTGAACTACTTCAGGTTGCTTGATAACATTTTGTTCTGCTTCGCTGTAAGATTCTTTTTCGATCTCTTCAAATCCTTTCATTACTAAACCAACACTGGTTGCATATAATGGATGACTTAAGTCAAATACTCCCGGGGCAAGATGCTCGTTCGGATGGCCGATGCGCGTATCCATACCGGTTACATATTCCACCAATTGTGGTAAATGTTTCAGGTTAGCACCGCCACCTGTTACTACAATACCTGCAATCAGTTTCTTTTCGAAGCCTGAGTTTTTGATCTCGTAATAAACATGTTCCAGTATTTCTTCCATACGTGCATTAATGATGCTCGAAAGATTCCTTACTGAAATTTCTTTGTTCTGCCTACCCTTTAAGCCTGGTATAACTACTATTTCATTTTCCTGAGCTTCCGTTGGTATAGCAGATCCGAATTTCACTTTCAGTTGTTCAGCTTGTGTACGGATGATCTGACAACCTTCTTTTATATCGTCGGTTATAACATTACCACCAAAAGGTATTACTGCGGTGTGACGAATGATGTCATCCTGGAAGATAGCTACGTCAGTTGTTCCACCGCCAATATCTACAAGCACCACACCAGCTTCTCTTTCTTCAGCTGTAAGCACTGAATCAGATGATGCAAGGGCCTCTAATGTAAGGTTGCTCATTTCTAGTCCGGCTTTCTTAATACACTTCCTGATATTCATTGCAGCAGCAATCTGCCCGGTAATAATGTGGAAGTTAGCTTCTAGACGAACGCCTGCCATACCGATAGGATTCTTAATACCCTGTTCATTATCCACAATATATTCTTGCGGAAGAACCTCAATAATTTCTTCACCAGGAGGCATTACCAGCCTGTACATGTCCTCGATAAGCGCATCTACATCGCGTTGCTCAATTTCCTTTTCGAGGTTGGCACGGGTTTTAATACCTCGGTGTTGCAAGCTCTTAATATGTTGGCCTGCAATACCCACGTTTACATATTTTATTTCCACTCCCGATTTCTCAGAAGCTTCCTTAACTGCCTTCACAATTGATGAAACGGTTTGGTCGATGTTAAGCACCACGCCGCGCGCAATACCTATCGAATCGGCCTTACCAACACCCATGATGTCGATTTTGTTGTGCTCATTCTTGCGGCCAACGATGCAAACGATCTTGGTTGTACCGATGTCGAGGCCTACGATGATGTCAGATTTGTTTTCCATAATGTTCATTTTTTAGTACATACGATTTGATGGTTGAATTTCAGGTTAATTGTTGTATAGTCGTTCCATTTTCCGGTTGCGTTCAGGCCGTCGTGATATAGCACCCATAGTCGGTTGAATTTCTGTTCCATATCGGTGGTATCGCCCAGTATTATGCGTTGATTACCAACACGCGGTGCAAGGCAAAAGTCTTTTGCAGTATCTACATACACGAGTGTTACCTGACTGTTCCAGAATTTATTGCGACGGATGAATGAAGCTAATTTGTAAATAGCAGGCAGCATTGAATGAACTGTAGTATCATGCGCCAATTGTTTTACATTACGTGATGCATACATATTGTATGGCTCATTTACATTACCATTTACTATCAACACTTCCGGTGCATAGTTATCAGACAGTGGCACAATGCTTCCTGCAGAATCAATGTAATAGCTCTCCTCATCGCTATTCATTATGCGCACGATTGGCTTCTTCTGTACCAGGCGTACTTCTAAATCTCCATTAAGGGTAGCATACACTTGCGCATCTGCAATAAATGGATTCGCACTTAGCATCTTTTCCATCTTCAACACATTAATAGCATCCATAGGTTTGCCAATAATATTGCCTTGCTGATCTAAAATAAGTTTGCGTACTTCATTCGGTGTAATATAAAAATCGCTATCGCTTTGCATAATGCGTATATCAAGCAGCTTACAAGGAGTTGCATTACGCTTCACCTCAGCAAAACCAAGCAGTCCTAACACTCCGCTTAAGAGTACCACCCAACCTGTTATATATAGTATTTTCTTAAACATTAGGCTTGTATCTTTTTTAACAGTGCGTTCTTCAATGGTTCCACTAAACGATCAATATCTCCCGCTCCCATGGTTATCAATACCTCCGGCATATCTTTTGTAACTACATCTACTAATTCTTCTTTCGTACAGAGTTTCTTGTTTTCTAAATGTGTTTTACCAAGCAACATCTTAGAATCAATTCCATCTATTGGTAATTCACGTGCAGGATATATATCAAGCAGAATTAGATTATCCAACAATTCAAGGCTTCGTGCAAAACCATCAGCAAAATCGCGAGTGCGTGAATAAAGGTGCGGCTGGAATATGCCGGTTATCTTTTTACCCGGGTACATAGCCTTCACTGAATTAATGCATGCACTCAGTTCCTCAGGATGATGTGCATAGTCATCAATAAACACAAGTTTTTGAGAAACTATTTGGTAATCGAAACGGCGTTGTACGCCTTCAAAAGTTCCTAAGGCTGTGCGTATATCCTCGTTCTTTACTTTCATTAATTGCGCCACAGCTGTTGCAGCAATCGAATTCTCGATATTATGCAAGCCTGGTATGCCAAGTTTCACATCCTTTATCTCTCCGTGTGGCGTAACAACGTCATATTTATAATGACCATCGTGTATGGTAATGTTCTTAGCGTAATAATCTGCTTTCTGGCTAAGCGAATATGTATAGGTTTTGCCGCTATATTGTATAATATCGTTTACCTTTTGCTTAGTAACCAGTGAACCATCCGAACTTATACGATTAGCAAACATGGCATACGATTGTTGCATACTGGCGGCATCATCATAAATATCTAAATGGTCCGGATCGATAGATGTTATTATGGCAATATTCGGGTTTAGGTGAAGGAATGAACGGTCGTATTCATCTGCTTCCACCACCACTACAGTATTTTCAGAAACATTACTATCGAGCAAAACATTGGTATTATAGTTCTTAGATACGCCACCCAGGAAAGCCATACACTCTGTTTTGGCTGATTTAAGTATATGCGTTACCAGAGTGGTGGTCGTGGTTTTACCATGTGTACCGGCAATAGCAACAGTATAATGTCCTTGGGTTATCCAACCCAATACACCTGCACGTTTATGTAAATCATATTTATGGTTACGGAAATAAGTCAGCTCAGTATGCTCATCTGGCACCGCAGGGGTATAGATTACCAAAGTATCCTTACTGTTGTTCCTTATTTCATTATCTACCAAAGCCATGTCATCCTTATAATGGATCTTAATTCCTTCCTGCTCCATCTCTTCAGTTAAAGCCGATGGAGTCTTATCGTAACCGCTTACTAGTTTGCCCATAGATTTAAAATAACGTGCAAGGCCGCTCATACCGATACCTCCGATACCTATTAAATACACGTATTTCAAATCCTTTACTTTCATTTCTGTTCAGTTAACGCTATTACTTCACTTGCTATTCTCGCCGCTGAATCTTTAATGGCTAATGCCGAAATATTTTCACCTAGGCTCGCTCTTACTTCGCTATCCTTGGCCAGTTTTATAATTGCACTACCCAATTGCTTCATGGCGTCAACATCTTTTATCATCAATGCCGCCTTATGATTAACCAATTCCATTGCGTTCTTGGTTTGATGATCTTCAGATACGTTAGGAGAAGGGACTAAAATGCAAGGCAGGCCGGTTATACATAATTCCGATAACGATATGGCACCTGCACGCGATACTACTGTATCTGCTACTGCATATGCATACTCCATCTTAGATATAAAGTCGTACACTTTTATGTTTGTATACTTCTTCTGTAGTTCCTGAGCTTGCGGGTAGTATTGTTTACCTGTTTGCCATACCAAACGAATATTATTCTGAGCCAAAATATCCATCGAAGCAGCAATACTTTCATTTATAGTCCTTGCACCAAGGCTACCACCAATAACTAGTACTGTGAAGCTGTCATCTTTAAATCCGAAATATTCACTGGCTGCATTCCGTTTACTTTGCAAGTCAGCAATATCTTGCCTTACAGGGTTGCCTGTAACTATTATTTTATTTTTAGGGAAGAACTTCTCCATACCAGGGTATGCCACACAAATCTTCTTCACATATTTTGAAAGGATCTTATTGGTAATACCGGGATACGAATTCTGTTCCTGCACTAATGTTGGAATATGTTTGCGTATACCCGCCCATAAAGTAGGGCCGCTTGCATAACCGCCAACGCCTACAATAGCATTAGGGTTGAACTTGGTTATTATCTCTTTTGCTTTACTCACGCTATTCCAAACCTTTAAAGGCAGCGAAACATTCTTCAACATATTACTGCGCGATATACCTGCTATATCGAGCCCTTCAATTTTATACCCGGCAGCAGGCACCTTTTCCATCTCCATCCTGCCGTTGGCTCCTACAAACAATATTTCTGTTCCCGGTCTCATCTGTTCCAATGCGCGTGCTATAGCTATGGCAGGGAATATGTGCCCGCCTGTGCCTCCTCCGCTTATTATTATTTTAAGTTGTCGCGACAATGTTGCTGTTACTAGTTGTTGTATTTTCCGTTTCTTTACTTACACTTAATATTATACCTACTGCAATACTTGTAAACCATATCGATGTTCCGCCCATACTTACAAGTGGAAGTGGCTGCCCTGTTACCGGTATAAGGTGAACCGCCACACACATGTTGATAAGCGCCTGCATTACTAAATTCAATGACAGGCCTATAGCTATCAAGCTTCCGAATGTTTTGGTGCTTCGTGTTGCTATTCTCACTCCTCTGAACAAGAATGTGAGGTACAGGAATACCATAGCCAATGCCATTATGGTTCCATATTCTTCTACCAAAATGGAGAAGATAAAATCTGACGATGCCTGTGGTAAAAAATTTTTCTGTGTACTATTACCAGGACCTTTACCGACCGGACCACCTGTGGCAATAGCAATCATAGCTTGATCTGCCTGGTAGTTGTCTGCTTTATCCCCCTTTGTAAAGCTTTCAATACGCGATTTCCAGGTTGCAACGCGGTTATTGATGTGCGGGAATTTGAATACGATAAACATAAATAATCCGGCAAAGGCAATACCGACACCAATTGTTAAAAGGATGTGTGTCATTTTAGCTTTACCAATGAACATGATACAAAGACAGTTTACGAACAACAAGAATGCGGTAGAGAAATTCGACGGAAATATCAATCCGCAAATAACAATAACCGGTATAATGATAGGCAGAAAGCCCGTTTTAAAGTCAGTTAGGATATTTTGTTTCAATGCAAGCATACGTGCTACGTATATAAGCAGAGCAAGTTTGGCAAAATCAGATGTTTGGAAGGTGAGCCCTGTACCCGGTATTTGTAACCAACGGTTGGCATTACCTTCATTAACCCCTTTTAACAGGGTGAATAATAAGAGCGGTACACTAATATAAAGCGCCACTTGTGATATGCGCGAGAAAACAGTATAACGAACATTATGAACCATATAAATAAGCAAGAACCCGAACAGTATTATAATGAAGTGCTTGATGAGGAAATAGCCTGCATTGCCCGAATGGCTTCTATATGCAAGAGTTTCAACTGAGCTATACACTACAAGCAACGACACGATTGACAGGAGTAATACTATTACCCAAATCACCTTATCGCCTTGTATGTAGTTAAACAGTGCCTTCATTATTCAATGGCTTACAGAGCCCTTACTGCATCTTTAAATTGGTTACCACGATCTTCATAATTGTGGAACAGGTCGAAACTTGCACAAGCCGGAGAAAGAAGAACAGTGTCTCCTGTTTGGCTAAGTTTTGCTGCTTTCCTAACGGCTTCCGATGCTGATGCAGTTTCGATAATGGTTGGTACCAGTACTGAAAATGCGCTCAGAATTTTACGATTATCCTTACCCAGGCAAACAATAGCTTTCACTTTTTGCTTTACCATTTCATTTAAGGTAGTATAGTCATTACCTTTATCAATACCGCCTACTATCCATACTATAGGAGTATTCACACTTTCAAGAGCATACCATGTAGAGTTGATGTTGGTAGCTTTCGAATCATTGATAAATTCCACGCCATGAATGGTAGCTACATGCTCCAGGCGGTGTTCAATGTTCTGAAAGTCTGCCAGGCTTTCCCTGATGGTGTCTTTTTTAATGTCGACCACACGTGCCGCAATAGCTGCTGCCATTGAGTTATATACGTTGTGCGTGCCAAACAGTGAAAGTCTTTGTACTGCCATAGATAAAGGATTTTGATTTACGTTAATTAC
Organism: Bacteroidota bacterium; assembly: GCA_013285655.1. GTDB lineage: Bacteria > Bacteroidota > Bacteroidia > JABEUT01 > JABEUT01 > JABEUT01. The sequence goes on along the minus strand of JABDHI010000027.1, from coordinate 15,569 downwards.
TATTTCATCACCTGCTTTGTAAGCGCCTTCTTCAACTTTTTCCTTAACCGAAAAAGGGTACTTCTTTGCAGGTATATTGTGCTTACTTATTTCCGTACTTGTAACCTCATCATCGAGGCAATAAATGAATGCGTCCAGTTCTGTCTGGTTTTGAATGATCCTGAACTTCGAATTGGTATAGTTTTGCATTTCATGATCATACCTGTCTAAGTGGTCAGGAGTAATGTTTAACAGTATAGCCACATCCGCCTTGAAGTTGTACATATCATCCAGCTGAAAGCTACTTAACTCAAGTACGTAATAATCGAAGTTCTCCGTAGCCACCTGATAAGCAAAACTCTTGCCCACATTCCCTGCAAGGCCTACATTAAGTCCCGCTTTCTTAAATATGTGATAGGTAAGCATGGTAGTGGTGGTTTTGCCATTGCTACCGGTTATGCAAATTTTCTTCGCATTGGTATACCTGCCTGCAAATTCAATTTCCGAAACAACAGGAGTACCTTGTTTCTTCAACTTCACAATAAGTGGAGCAGTCTCCGGTATGCCTGGACTCTTAACAACTTCATCAGCTGCCAATATCTTTTCCTCCGTATGTTGTTCTTGTTCAAACTGAATCTTGTTCTCCTTAAGTATGGTCAAGTACTTATCCTTTATTTTGCTTTTGTCAGACACCCACACCTCCATGCCCTTCTTTTGCGCAAGAATGGCTGCACCTACGCCGCTTTCGCCTGCGCCTAATACAACTATTTTCCTTTTGCTTTCCATGGGCTTATCTTAACTTCAGGGTTACTATGGTTACAAGAGCCAGCATAATTCCTATGATCCAAAAACGCGAAACGATCTTTGATTCGTGAACCCCAAGCTTTTGAAAGTGGTGGTGCAGCGGAGCCATTTTAAAAATGCGCCTTCCTTCACCAAACTTATTCTTGGTGTATTTGAAGTAACCCACTTGCATCATTACCGATACATTTTCAATTACGAACACACCGCACAAGATTGGCAGCAAAAACTCTTTACGTATTGCAATAGCAAATACGGCTATAATACCGCCCAATGCAAGACTACCGGTATCGCCCATAAACACTTGTGCCGGATATGAGTTATACCAGAGGAACCCTATACAAGCACCTACAAAGGCACTCATGAATACCACTAATTCGCCGCAATTAGGTATGTACATTATATTCAGGTAATCGGCAAAAACCATATTACCCGATACATAAGCCAGTATCATTAACGTTGCGCCTATAATACCTGATGTACCCGTGGCAAGCCCATCAATACCATCCGTAATGTTCGCACCATTAGATATGAAGGTAACTATGAGTATAATGATTGGAATGAACATGATCCACGCTAGTTTTCTAGAATGGGTTCCCAAAAAGCCTGTCAACCAAGAATAATCAAATTGATTATCCTTAATGAATGGTATAGTTGTTTTTAGCGACTTGGTTTCTTCTTTGGCGTACTTTGGCAATTCAGTAAATCCGGCATCCTGACCATTTATCATAGCGGTTTCCTTAGCCCTCGATAATTTTTCGCGTATTACAACGTGGTGGTTGAAATACATAGTACACGCAACTATTAGCCCAATTCCAACCTGGCCAACAATCTTGAATTTCCCGCTAAGGCCTTGTTTATCTTTCTTAAATACTTTTATATAATCATCCAGGAAACCAACAGTACCAAGCCATACTGTAGTAATTAACATAAGTACGATATAAACGTTATCTAATCTTGCAAATAATAGAGTTGGGATAAGAATGGAAGAAAGAATAATCAAACCACCCATGGTAGGAGTTCCTTCTTTTTCTTTTTGGCCGTGTAACCCTAAATCACGGACGGTTTCGCCTACTTGCTTTTTATGTAGCATGGCTATCAGTCTCTTACCAAACAGGGCAGATATAATAAGCGAAGTAATAATAGCCAGTGCTGCACGAAACGTAATGTAGTTGAACACATTCGCGCCCGGCATGTTATAAGCCTCCCTTAAATAATGAAACAAATAATAAAACATCAGCTCTGAAAAAGATTAAGCGTTTCGTATAAAATTTCCATATCGTCAAATGGGTATTTAACACCCTTTATTTCCTGATACTTTTCGTGGCCCTTGCCTGCCAGCAGTATTATATCTCCCTTTTGTGCCATTTGGCAAGCAGCCTTAATAGCTTCTTTTCTATCAACAATAGAAATCGTTTTCTTTTTGCTTAATACATCCACGCCTTTTTCCATTTCGTGAATTATTTCAGCCGGCTCTTCTGAACGTGGGTTGTCGGATGTAAGAATTACCTTATCACTTTTTCCGCAAGCAATAGATGCCATTATTGGACGCTTCGTTTTATCTCTATCTCCTCCACAACCTACAATGGTTATTATCTTTTCGTTTGGTGTACGTACTTCAGCCAGCGTGGAAAGGACATTCTCCAGTGCATCAGGGGTATGTGCATAGTCAACAATACCAATAGTACCATTAGGCGACTTAGCGTGTTGGAAACGGCCTTCAACCGGATCAAGTGCACTTAATGCTCTCAATACTTCTTCCTTATCTTCTCCCAATAATACCGCAGTAGCATATATCCCTAACAAATTATACGCGTTGAATGCACCAATAAGCTTTGTCCACAGCTCGCGGCCATCCATATTGAGTACAAGGCCCTGTAATGTGTTTTCAATCACCTTACATTTAAAATCAGCTGCATTTTTCAATGCGAAAGATTTCTTTACAGCCTTAGTATTTTGCAGCATCACCATTCCGTGGCTATCATCTCTGTTTACCAATGCAAAGGCAGTAGAAGGGAGTTCGTCAAAGAATTTCTTCTTTGCTTTGATATAGTTATCGAAGGTCTTATGGAAATCTAAATGATCGTGGGTGATATTTGTAAACACACCACCTGTAAATGTTATTTCTGCAATTCTATTTTGCACAATTGCATGAGAGCTTACTTCCATAAAGCAATGCGTGCAACCAGCAGTCAACATTTCGCTTAACATCCTATTCAGCTCCAACGAATCAGGAGTGGTATGCGTGGCAGGAAGTTGTTGATCATTTATTTGGTTCTTGACTGTAGAAAGTAAACCAACCTTGTATCCCAGCTGGCGGAACAAGTTGAATAACAATGTTGCAGTTGTTGTTTTACCATTAGTACCGGTAATACCAACCAACTTTAACTTAGCCGAAGGATGATCGAAGAAATTAGCCGCAACAATTGCAAGCGCGGCAGAAGAATCTTTCACACGTACATACGTAATACCATCAAGCCTATTCTCCGGCATTTCTTCACATAAAACAGCAATTGCACCCTTCTCAATAGTTTGCGCTATGAACTTGTGACCGTCTGTCGTTAACCCTTTAATGGCAATAAACAAAGAGCCTTCCGTCACTCTACGAGAATCGAACTGAACAGCTGAAATAGCCACATCAGTTGAACCGGCTACTTCTACCAGTGCAACTTTATATAGTATGTCTTTCAGTTTCTTCATTACTATTTACGACAATTGCAGTGTTACTTTCTGCCCTTTATTAAATTTTGTTCCTACCGGTAACGATTGTTCTGCAACCGCACCGAAACCTTTTATGGTAACTCTTAAATGATTATTTTCAAGCAGGTAAACAGCATCTTCTGCACTCATACCGTGCAGATCGGGCATAAGGCCCTGTCTCAACATTTTTTGAGGATTATCAGACACCATGTGTATGGTAGAATCCTGAATTTCTGTACTCACCCAGCCGCTTTCCTTTGCAGTACTGTGGAAGGTAATGCCCATCTTTTGCAATACATTATCAATGTCTTTAAAGTTGCCATTCTTAACCACAGGTGCGCTATGCTTGCTAACAGCCAATTCAGTTACTGAAGGATCAATATTTATACTGCTTGCATATACCTTATCAGCTATTTCGCGGAAGATAGGGCCGGCAGTTATGTTACCATAGTATCCATCAGCACTTGGTGAATTCATTATTACAATACAAGAATACTGTGGATTGTTAGCAGGAAAGTACCCGACAAACGATGCCTGGTAATTTATTTTACCTCCAGCCTTGTATGCTTTGCCACCTTTGTTGGCAATTTGGGCGGTACCTGTTTTACCCGCAATAGAATAAACGGTATTGTTCAGATTTTTTGCTGTACCGCGTAATACCACTCCTTCTAATAGTCTCCTTAATTTCTTAAGTGTAACATCTGAGCAAATTTTACTATTAATAACTTGTGTTTGATACTGTTGAACAACCTTACCGTTTTTCATCAATGCATCAACAAACCTCGGCTTAACCATAGTACCGTTATTAGCCACAGCATTGTAAACAGAAAGAGTTTGCAATGGAGTCACTTCTACTCCGTAGCCAATGGCTAACCAAGGTAAACTCACACCGCTCCAGGTCTTATCGCTTGGGTTAGGCATTTTAGGAGTGCCTTCGCCTGGTATACTTAAACTGAGTGGTTTATCAAGACCAAGGCGACAAAGACCATCTACAAATTTTTTTGGCTGGTTAGCGTAATACTTATAAATTATTTTCGAGATACCTACATTCGATGACATTTCAAAAGCTCTTTGCACGGTAACCCATCCGGTCTCGTCATGTTCCGCATCGCGCATTACACGGTCATAATATTGATGGGTGCCATTTTCCAGATTAATACTGTCTGAATTATTTACATAACCATCCTCCATAGCAACTATCAACGAAGAAAGCTTGAAGGTTGAACCCGGTTCAGCAGCTTCGCCTAACGCATAATTGTAAGACTCTTCGTATTTACCTGTAGAATCTTTACGATCGAGGTTAGCAGCGGCCAGTACCCTACCCGTTTTCACTTCCATTAATATTACACAACCGTGATCGGCATTGTGTTTTGTGAGTTGCTCGCGCAATGAAGTTTCAGCAACATCCTGGTAATTAATATTGATGGTCGACAATACATCTTCGCCATTTTGCGGTTGAACATCATCATTTGTATTGATAGGCACTTTTACACCACCTGCCAATTTCTCCATTAATATACGGCCACTATCGCCGCGCAGGTATTCGTCAAAGGCTCCTTCCAACCCTACATCAATATTATCTCGGGTATATCCAATAGTACGTTCAGCCAAATCGCGGAAAGGCAATTCGCGCTTATAGGTTTGTTCTACAATCATTCCACCTTTGTTCCTACCTAAACGAAGTAGCGGAAAATGCTTTACCTTCTGCAATTGCTCGTACGAAGCACTCTTCTTCAATAGTACATAACGGTCATTCGAAGCACGGGCGCTTTTAAGTATCTTATAGTATTGATCAACTGACTTATCTTTAAACAGTTGGGCAAAACACATACTCAGAGAATCTACTTTAGAATTGAAAATATCATCACTCAGATAATCTGTATTTACGTCCATTGCAATATCATAGTAAGGCAATGATGTAGCCAGCAAGTTGCCATCGGCAGCATATATATTACCACGCATTGCCTCAACAGTGCAATATGATGTAGTCATATTGGCAGCGGCAATTTTCCATTTATTGCCTTGTAAATATTGTATAGACACCACCCGTAAGGTAATAACCAGCCCTAATAAGCACATAAATGCATATAGGAGGTACGTACGGAGTAATGTGCCTTTTCTTGGTTCCATTTACTTCTTAACTATTCTATTATCTATTACAATTTTATCAGGAGGTGTAACTGATTCTTTCAGGCCTAATGTCGTTGACGCTTTTGCCACTTCCGATTCTTTACTTAAATACATCAGTTTAGCTTTAGCAATTTGGTATTGAGTATTCAAATCTTTTATCTGAGTGTTTAATGTGTCTAGCTCCCTGTCCTTCGACTGAGCATAGTACCCATTGGCTATATAAAGCAGGCCCATAAATGCTAAAAAGAACAAAAACGGGAAATGCTTTAGCGTTTGTTCTGAGATAAGGAAACGACCACTTACCACAGTAGAAACAGCACGGCCCACCTTATTGCTGCCCTTTGAAGGCGAAGCCTCCACTTCAGGTTCAAGGGTATCAACCACCTGCACCATCGGTTTCTCTTCTAGCTCTATGTCCGTCTTAAGCCTGTTTCTCATTTTATATCTTTTCCGCTATTCTCATTTTTGCACTGCGTGCCCTGTTGTTCGATACTATCTCATCATCGGCAGGAATCACCGGTTTCTTTGTAATTGGTTCAAATGGGCGCAAATCATGGCCGTACATATTTTTTTGTGGTACACCTTCAAAATTTCCACTACGCATATAGTTCTTCACCAATCTGTCTTCTAGCGAATGATAAGAGATAACCACTAGCCTTCCGCCTTTCTTCATTACCGATTCACTGGCGCGCAATAAGTCTTTCAACACTTCCACTTCTTCGTTCAGTTCAATTCGTAATGATTGAAACACCTGCGCCATATACCTGTTTGCCGTTTGAGGTGGTGTACACATTTTAATTGCATCAATCAATTCTCCTGTTGTACGAATATGCTTTACCGCTCTTGCCTTTTCAATTACACGGGCCAGATTGGCAGAGTTGATAATTTCACCATAGAGCGAAAACATGCTTTGTAGCTTGGCAACTGAATATGTATTAATAATATCAGCTGCTGTTCTGGTCCCATTGTTATCCATTCGCATATCAAGGGGGGCATCAAACCGGGTAGAGAAACCACGTTCCGGAGTATCTATTTGGTGAGACGATATTCCCAAGTCAGCCAATATGCCGTCAACCTGTGTTATACCTTTCTCGGCCAGCTGCTCCTGCATAAAACGGAAATTTGAATAAACCAGCTCTAAACGCTTGTCTGCAATATTATTTTCGAAAGCATCCTTATCCTGATCGAAGGCTATTACTCTTCCTCCCTTAAGCTTTTCAAGTATTGCCTTTGTGTGTCCTCCTCCTCCGAATGTAGCGTCGACGTATGTCCCTCCATCTATGATGTTTAATCCTTCGATACTTTCTTTCAGAAGTACCGCTTTATGATACATCTCCGCTACTATCATTTGGTAGTTTACCCATTACTTCTTCAGCCAGGGCAGCAAAATCATCGGCGCCCTGCTTCATGTACTTATTGTATTCCTGTTTCGACCATATTTCAATTCGGTTAGAGAAACCAAATAGCACAGCGTCTTTATCTACTCCTGCATGCTCCATCAGGCTCTTAGGCAAAAGCAAACGGCCTGAACTATCCAATTCAACTTCGGTAGCGCCTGCATTGAACCTTCTCACAAACTCTCTATCCTTTTGCTTGTAAAGATTCAGCTTACTGAAACTTGCTGTTTCCTTGTTCCACTCTTTGCGTGGCCACAAGTTCAATTGCTTATCGAGCCCCCGGTTAACCACAAACTGCTTTTGCTCCTTGGCAGGCAATTGCTTCTTAAGGCCAACAGGAAGCATAAGCCTTCCCTTGTCATCAAGTTTGCATTCGTATTCGCCTATAAGGGCTGCCATTTTAGGTTGATTTAATTGAGGTGTAAAAGTAGCAAAAAAATTCCCACATTTTACCACTTTCTCCCACTTTGTTGAAAACTTTAATTAAACACCTCTTTTCAAACAATAAAAAATAATTATGTACGTTAGTTGGGGCAAGTGATACAAGCTTTTTGAGAAGGGTATAACGTTATTAACTTTCTCTCCGGACTCAAAGAGAAATTCAACATAAAAAACAGAAATTATACCAGCAATAGCACCGAAGAATCAAGCCAAGGGAATTTGTGGGAGAAAAGATTTAATAAAAATTTACTTCTACCTTTTAGCCTTCTGGTATTTATTTACAAGGCTTTTCACGTCCTTATTATCAGGATCTATTTTAAGTGCATCGTACAGATAAATTAATGCATCATTATAATCTTTCCTATCGCCATAGCATTGGCTTAATGCCAAATATGCGCTTATATTTCTCGGGGCTAACTTTAAGTCGCTTTTGAAAAAATCTTGCGCTTCACTTTTGCGCCCTGCATTGTATAAAATGGCTCCCTTATCAAAAATAACTTTGCCATTTTGTGGAGCGTATTTCATAGCACTATCAATATTCGAAAGGGCTTTGGTATAATCATTTAAACCATTATTATAACAGTCCGCCAAATTCATATACGCCAAGCCATAATCAGGGTTCATTAATATTGCTCTTTCAAGCAATTTTATCGCATCGCCATATTCATTCTTGGCGATCATAGCTTCCGCAGACGCATTAAAAAACTCAGCGTCCTGAAGAATATAATTCACTTTATATAAATAGAAATCTTCTCCTATTACTGAATTCCCGAACGCTTTTAAAAAACTCCAGTGTAATGCCTTATAATCGTTAAATGGATAGTTTAATATCACCACAATATCCTTCTTCTTTTCTTTCTGAATTTTACTCACTTCGCTTAATAGATTCTTTTCGCTGAATTGAATGAACGGCCCCCAGTTTTGATCGGGCAAAATATACTTACCCCACTTTGAAGGCCTCATAAAATATACATCCTCGTCAAGTATTCCAGCAATTCCGGCGACTGAAAAATCTCCATCACCCAGCATGGGTATTTTATCCAGCCCCTCTGCTTTTATATATTGTGCCGCAGGCATATCATTAGAGAAAACATACTTTACATCAAGCATATTTGCAAAACATGAAGCAGTGACTTGTACTACTAATATGGCGGTTATAAAATATCTATTTATAATTCTACTTAACCTATCACCTATAGTTGAATACCGATTACAATAGAGCCAATAACAAAGAACGAACAGAATAAATATATGCCCATGGTGCCTGATATAGCCATTATACTTTATGTATATAAACACAAGTTCGCCAAAGGTGCCAAAACAAAATAAAAACAACAGTTTCTTATCGTTCTTGAACAGAACAACAGCCACAGAAAATATAATAAGGGATAATAGGGCCTCAATAAATTGATGGTGCGGTAAATAATCGAGCAAGTTGGTGTTCCAATAATGTAAAGTGAATTTAGGAATTGGAAAATATGTAGTAAAACCATCAGATAGAACACCTATAAAATGAGACACGTCCGGCTTAGTGCTCCAGGCTGAAAATGCCGAATCGGCAGGAGGAATTGCAGTAATTGCAGCTACAGTAATTGCTACTAGTATAATAACTGCTGGAAGTATAAGACCATTAAACTTCTTCTTGTCCCAAATATTCCATACTATATAGATGTAAAAAGGAACACCTATTATTATAGCAAATACATTAGTTTGAAATAATAGAAAGAATAATATTGACAACAGAACTAAATGCCTACCATTATACTTAGTATAAATACCTGCGCACAAAAACAACAAAACCATTTCTATTGAGTAATTGCGACTTATTATAGAGTATTCGTAACTAAAAAAGTAGCCCGCGCAAAACAAAATATTCTGTAATAAGCTAAAAGGAGAAAAGAAGCAAAACACAAAGACTGCAAGTGCTGCAATAAACACATGAACCACCTGCATCGAGAAATAACCTAACCCCAACTTCTGCAACCCGAATAAGATAACAAACCATAATTGAGGATGACCCTCATAACGTGTGTTATAAAGAAGTTCCCCAAATGAATGACTGCATTTAACAATTTCCCAGGCATGTATCTCATCCGCCCACATTTCGTGATACTGAACAAGTATTAACTGTATTAAAAAGAATATTCCGGAAACAATAAAGGCCTGAACCAACTTCCTGTTCGCCATTAATTTATTCTTCATTATGTATTGGTTCTTCTTCAACACAAAGTTACTCTTAAATCATAATTTAAGTTTATCGGTATCTGCCAATCAATTATTATCTTTGTTACAAGCGTTTTTAACCCGGATTAAAGAATACAAGCAGTGGAAAAGCTGGAAGTAAATATTGACAAGTTATTGCGCACCAAAGCACCGGGCGCATACAAATTCATTCCAGGATCCCTTATCCGCTACATTGAGAAAGTAGTACATGCGAAGGATATCAATAATTTTCTGGATAATAATAAAAATCTTAAAGGAATTGAGTTTGCGAATGCTGCCCTCGAATCAATGGGCGCAAAAGTTTCAATTGAAGGCTTAGAAAATATACCTAAAGAAGGTGGCTACATTTTTGCAGCTAACCACCCTCTTGGGGGGCTTGATGGGCTAGCGCTTATTAGTTCTATAGGTAAAGTACGTACCGATATTAAGTTCTTTGTAAACGAACTATTATTATCCATTCATAACCTTGATAATATATTAGTACCTGTAAATATTAACGGGAATAGCACACGTCAGATGCTCGAAATGGTAGACAAAATTTATAGTTCTAACTATGCCCTGCCTATATTCCCTGCGGGGCTAGTATCTCGCAGACAACTCGATAAAAGCATACGTGACCTGCGCTGGAAAAAGAGCTTTATAACTCAAGCCAAGCACTACAAGAAAGATATAATACCCGTTTGGGTTGAAGGAAGAAACTCGAATTTCTTCTACAACTTTGCTTACTGGCGTAAGAAGCTGGGCATAAAACCAAATATTGAGATGTTCTTTCTGCCTGATGAGATGTTTTCACAAAAAGAAAAGATGCTTACTGTGCATTTTGGTAAACCAATTTCTTTCACTACCTTTATGGAATGGCACAACGATGCTAAAATGGCCATCATGTTCCAGGATGAATTATATAACAAAAAAGGAAATATAGTAAGGGAGCCATTATTTACTGCTCCCATAAAAATGTGACACGCTAAATACTACCATTATGCAACCTATCATTCCACCAGTCCCAGCCGATGTACTTGCCTCAGAGTTAACACGTGATAAGTTTGTGCGTAATACTAATTATGGCAAAAACGAAATATACATTGTAACCTATCATAACTCGCCTAACGTAGTTAAAGAAATAGGCAGGTTACGGGAACTAACCTTCCGCTATGCCGGTGGAGGTACTGGTAAGCCTTTTGACTTAGACGAATTTGATACAAACGAAAAACCTTACAAGCAACTGATTGTTTGGAGTCCGGAAGATAAAGCCATTGTTGGTTCATACCGGTTTTTATGCTGTAAAGATGCACCGGTAAAGAATGACATTATACAACTAGCAACAGTTGAATTATTTGAGTTTAGTAGCAAATTTTTGAAAGACTACTTCCCTACTACTATTGAACTAGGGAGGTCTTTTGTTCAACCGGATTACCAACCATCTTCTGCTAACCGTAAGGGACTATTCTCTCTAGATAACTTATGGGATGGCCTTGGAGCATTGGTCGTAGATTATCCTGACATGAAATACTTTTTCGGTAAGGTTACCATGTACCGCGACTTTAACGTGCGCGCCAGAGATATGATATTGTATTTTATGAAATACTACTTCCCGAACAAGGAGAGTCTGGTTGTACCAATTGATGAATTACCTCTCAACCATGATATGAGAAGGTTTGCAGCCAAACTAAAAGATAAGGACTATAAAGAAGGTCATGCCATACTTAACCAAGCTGTACGTGCTTTAGGCGAGAACATCCCTCCCTTGGTAAACTCATATATGAACTTATCATCAACCATGAAGACCTTTGGCACTTGCCTTAATCCTGAATTTGGTGATGTAGAAGAAACAGGCATTTTGGTAACGATACCTGATATTTACCCTAGCAAGAAGGAAAGGCATATCGATTCTTACTTAAAGCAGAAAGAAAAACTTAAAAGACATTCCTGATACCAGAGTACTATTAAAACTATTTTATAGTTATTTTATTCTCTTTGTGAATAAATTTCCTTGCAAACGCTCTTCCCACTATATAAATAATATGATATCGATATATAACCCTAAGGGTATTTGTTAATAACGCAAAAGTAAATTTTGCCTTCAGCATAGTAATCCTATGTGGAGCTTTGTAAGGCATAGTAATTGGGTATCCATACATTTGTTTACCATATTCCCCGGAAATGCCTTCAATAGCTTCAACTTGTTCGGCCGACATAACCTTCTTCCATTGATCGATTGGCTTTGTATTTATCGGATTATAGACATTCGAATGGAACTTGGTAAAGCTTTTTCTATCGGCATTTTTGTAAAAAGCAGGTGCCAGTTTTGATGAAAATTCTTGTACCATACTCTCATAAAAAGGCATTCCTATAAACCGGCATATCTCCTCAACACTTTTAATTGGCTCAGTCACTAATGTCTCATATTTTATACGTATCCAATTAGAAGGATTGTTTTGTTTTTGCGCTTCAAGGCGCATGTTTATTTTAAGCCACCAATATGATAACTGGGCGGCATTTCTACCAGGCAATACCCTTTGATGACTCACAATATTATCCCGATAATCTCTTACTATATGAATATATTTTGCTTCTGGGAATATTTTGTTCAGTTCAGGTGCGAATAAATAATATATGGGGTTCTTATCAGAAATCAACTTAATATCTTTCCCTGGATCCATTTTGCAATATATTATCTTAAATATCAAGTCATAGGTTAAACTATTTTTAACGCTAATAAGGTCAGTCAATAATTCCTCTTTATTTAAATTCCATAATAAAAAAAACCTTGTTTCATCATAGAGTTCATTACAAAACGCTTTAAGCACTTTTTCAGTCCATTGCGTTACCTTGCCATATTTGGCATACATAAAAACAATAATCCTCGATTCAGGAGGGCCAACAATATTAGGGTGTGCGTTAAGAATTGATTGAAGCATGGTAGTACCTGAACGCCCTTTGCCCATCACAAACACCATAGGTGTGAGCCTTATTTTGTCTAATTCTTGCAATGTCATTGTCTCTATCTATTAAGGGTATGTAACACACACCAAATATAGAAATTACAACCTTTATATCATCAAAATCATTAAGTTTGTATATAGTGCTTATGCCTGTTATATGGTCAAATTAAACCGCGCTTTTGTTGCTCTATTGTTGCTTTGCGTAGCAGGTGTATTTTCTTGTCGCAAAAACCCTTCACCTTCCTGGGATACTCAGATACTGGCTCCTCTTATTAAAACGTCACTTTCTATTAACAACCTGGTTACTAACACATCCACCAGCATTAATCCTGCCGATAGTTCAGTAACTCTTGTATATAGTGACTCTTTATACAGTCTTACTTTAGATAGTCTTTTAAAAATACATGATACCACACTTACGAATGTATTCGGTGGGGTTGGCACCTTTACTTTTACAGTTAACGGTGGTAATTCTATACTCCCTTTTTCCACTTCTACCGATAGTGTTACTACTTATAAAACTGGTAGCGTTGAGCTTACAAAAGCTATTCTTCAAGCGGGTTCGGTTGAACTTGAAGTAAGGAGTTACATACCAGGAATTACAGACTATACTTATACTGTACCTAGTGCTACTTTAAATGGGCAGCCTCTTACACTAACCGTAAAGGTACCGGCTGCAAATGGTAATATTCCAGGTCAAAAAGACACTACTATTAATAGCCTGAATGGTTATGTTGTAGATTTTACGGGACCATCACATAATGGGAATAATGATATTGTCACTCGTTTACGGGGCATACTTGACCCCAGTATAAATAGCTTAGTTGTTAATTCAAGCGATAGTATTGTTATAAAAGCAACCTTCCACAATATATTGCCCTATTATGGACAGGGATATTTTGGTCAAACTAAAAAAGTAGTTGGCCCAAGCAAAAGTAATTTCCCATTATTTAATAATATAACCGCTGGCATTCTTAATCTTAAGAATGTAAACGTAACATTTACCATTAAAAATGGCTTTGGTGTTGATGCGCAAATCATCATACCGCAGCTTACATCAATAAACCAAAGGCCGGGAGGCGTTACAGTTCCTTTAACGGGTACGATTATAAATAATGCCATAAACATTAACAGGGCCACGCAAACATATAACTCTGCTATGCCAGTTAACCCATCTATACAGACCTATTCGCTTAACCCAACCAACTCCAACATTTTACAATGGGTAGATAATCTTCCCAACTCTATTGGCTATACTATCCAACTCAATACCGATCCGCTTGGTAATGTATCGGGCAATACAGATTTTGCATTTTTAGGGCAAGGTATCAAAGCTTATCTCGACGTTTCAGTTCCATTATATATTGCAGCTAACAATCTTACACTCGCCGATACTTTGCCTGTTAACTTTGCTAGTTCAAGCCAGGCCGAACAAATTAAAAGCGGCACATTCACATTATACGCTTCTAACTTATTCCCTTTTAGTGCCGGCATACAGCTTTATCTGCTCGATAACAATAAGCATGTTATAGACTCCCTATGTTCTACCCCACAAACCATTGCAGCTGGAGTTCCCAATACAAGTGGCTTTGTAACAATGGCGCAAAACTCTGTTCTTACAATACCAATTAATCCTTTGCAAGCAAGCCGATTATTTTCTTCACATAATATTATTGTAGTAGCTCGTTTCAATACAGGTTGCACCACATGCTTACCTATACAGTATAGTAAAATATACAGTAATTATATGTTGAATATTAAACTTATTGGCAACCTCGATTACCAAGTGAAGGGATAAAATTATGTTTGCGGCGTGAAAAGAATATCATTCATTTTACTGGTTACTTCTTTATTTGTGTCATTGCAGGGCATAGCCCAATGGAACAATGGCATTACAGAGGTTACTACACAAAAAGGATTTACGGGTGGAATATATGGCGGTGCCGACCTTGCAACAACTTGCGTAACCAACCTTTTTGCAATTAATCTTTTAGAAGGTAATTACATTGATAGCAAATTAAAGCAAGAAGTAATAAATAATCTTTCAAAATTTAACAGGGGCGGCTATACATTAAATTATGGTATATATGGAGTTTGGCATTGCGATACTATCAAACAAAGAGTATTCAATTTCTTTTTCGCCATATGCCACAAGTCGTATATAAATACTGTTTTTTCGCGAGATATGTTCAACCTTGCATTTAACGGTAATGCAATGTTTGCAGGAAAAACTGCCAATCTCACTCCTTTCAATTTTAACTTACTGACATACAACCAAGCCGAAATAGGGATGTTGTGTACTAATTTTTCAGGTAAAGCAGAGTTGGGTATTGGAGTTTCCTTCTTAGCAGGGCAACGGCTGTTAGGGATAAGTGCACGTAATGCCACACTATATACTGATCCTACAGGTCAGTATTTGCAATTCAACTCTAATGCAGAAATGTATGAGAGTGATACATCAACAAGTCATCACTCTATTAATGCATACGGCGCTTCATTAGATCTTTACTTTAAAGCCCCTTATAAAATAGCGGGGAGAAATGGAAGCGTGACACTAAGTGTTACCGATCTTGGCTTTATGTTTTGGAATAACAAGTCATTTTACTATCACAAGGACACTTCTTATTACTATGATGGAGTAAATATCAATAACATATCAGACCTTCAAAATGTAGGATTCAACACCATATCAAAAGACAGTATTCAGAATAAATATCTGCCTTTTGCTGAAAAAAGCTTTTTCTACAATATACCTTCCACGTTAAGTATTAATACCAATACAGAGTTTGGTAAATATCATTTAGAGTTTGGATACAACTACATTTTTAATGCTGCAGATGTTGGATACCTTTATGTGCAGGGAGATAAGTATGTGGCCAATGGCTGGATGACCGGTTTGCAATTAGGATTTGGAGGATACGAAACAATAAATGCAGCTTTCGTTCTATCTAAGCAA